>CAIUKP010000293.1 GCA_903899675.1 uncultured Bacteroidota bacterium
TGGAAAGATCTCTTCTCAAAGCCTGACTACTAGTAATCTGATAGTTACTGAATATACCCAAAATATCCAAATTCCGGGTTCTGGGTGGAAATCAATCGCCTTTGGAGATGGCGAAGTTATCGCGCGCGTGTCTGGAAAAAGCTGGGATGATTTTGTAGAAGGAAATATTCTACGACCATTAGGAATGGAAGAAACTGCCGGATCTTTTGATAGGCTCCCATCAAAGAAAGATGTAATTGATGCACATGCTCCAGTAAATGGAAAGGTTCAAGTGATTGCGAGAAGTACACTTCAGGTGGGGCATTCGGCGGGAGGAATTAATTCGAATATCGTTGACCTATCCAAATGGGTTACCTGTTTATTGAATGGCGGAGAGAATGGTAATAAGAAGAGAATTTTTTCTGCTGATGTTGCCAAAGAATTATGGACTCCCCAAACCATTATTCCGGTTACGGCTCCTGGGCCCTATCAAGTACATTTTTCAGCTTATGGATTAGGATTTGGCCTATCAGACGTAAAAGGAAAATTGCAAGCTTCACACACAGGAGGCTTAGAAGGAATGGTTACCCAGATTACTTTGATTCCAGAAATTAAATTAGGGATTATTGTATTAACCAATCAACAGGAGGGTGGAGCATTTGTTGCAATTGCCAATCAAATAAAAGATGGATACATTGGTTCCACCGGCATCGACTGGCACAAAGTGTTGATTACAAACCGAAACCGACAATTGCAGGAAGCAAAAAAAATAACTGATTCCATCCAAATAGAAATTGAAAAAGCGAGTGGGCAGGCAACACAAAATTGGAAGCTCTATTTAGGAGAATACAGCGATAATTGGATGGGGGATGTAAATATTTATGTAAAAGATGGACAACCCTGGCTTTCCATGAAAAGATCACCCAAATTATCGGGGCGCCTATATCCTTACAAAGGAAACACCCTAGTAGTTCGGTGGAACGACCGTAGCATGGACGCAGATGCGTTTGTGAGCTTTGGGTTGGATGAAGAGGGTCTGGGTAAAACCATAACGATGCGGGCAATATCGCCGCTTACAGATTTCAGTTACGATTTCCACGACCTGCATTTCACACGCAAGCGGTAATAATTAAATAGTATAGCCCTTATTTTTAAGCGGCAACTCTCTCACCCGAACGCCGGTTGCTGCAGCAATTGCATTCATTAACCCGGGAATAACCGAGGGAACACTGGTTTCGCCTGCTCCGCCAGGTTCTGCATTACTTGAAATTATGTGTATTTCCAGCGCAGGCACATCAGGCATGCGAGCAACCTGAAAATCGAAAAAGCTGCTTTGCTGAACCACGCCATTGGCTAAGGTTATTTCGCTTTTTAATACAGCACTCAATCCCCATACAAATCCACCTTCTACCTGATTGGCAAAACCATCGGGGTCAATTACCATGCCTACATCAGTAGCCACTACAGCCCGAAGAATTTTTATTTTCTTGGTTTTACTTACACTTACTTCAAAAGCATGCGCTGTATAGGCTTTTGCGTGGTTATAAAAACAGCAGGCAATCCCAACTCCTCTGCCTGCGCCTCTTTTTTTATTCCAATCAATTTTTTCTGCTGCCAATTCAATTACTGCGGAAAGTCGGGCAGGATCAAACAGGGTACCATCTTTTATTTTCTTGGCCGGCATATTTTTTAATAGCGAGAGTCGGTATTCAACCGGATCTACCCCAGCTTTTTTGGCTAACTCGTCTATAAAACATTCAATTACTACATTGTTATAACTAAAGTTTACTGCCCGCCACCAGCCTTCTACCAGCGGAGATGGAGTTCTACTTACAGCCGAACGAAGGGAAGGAATAGCATAATACATATCCCCCATTGATCCGCCCTCTGCTTCCATAGCAAGCCAGTTGGCGTTCCCCTTCATGCCCAGTAAAAAATCAGCTACTGGAGCAATGGCTATTTTGTGCAACCAATCAGCCGGCTTTTTATCAGCACCCAGTTTAGCACTAAGTATATGAGAAGATGCCGGGCGATAGTTATCAAATTTCATATCATCTTCCCGCGTAAACATCAGCTGAACCGGGCGTTTTATTTGATAGGCTACCTGCATCGCTTCTGCGCTATAATCGGCGCTCAGTCTTCTACCAAAACCACCCCCAAGCGGCATCAGGTTGATGAAAATATCTTTAGAAGTAAGTCCGAAAAATTTGGTAGCCACCGAAGCGGTTTTGCCGGGGTTTTGAAACCCGCCCCACAAAGTAAATTTACCATTAGAAAAATCAGCAATACAGTTCAGGGGTTCCATGGCGGCATGTGCCACAAAGGGGATTTGATAACTTGCCGTAATCCACTCTCCATCTGGTTGCGGCATATCTTTTACGGCCGCACCCTTTTCGTTGTAAATCATATCCGGCGCCTTTTGCAGGCGAGCGGCTTGTTCAGCAAAATAAGTGGCGCTGCTTTTTTCATTCGAACCAGCGGGATAGGTCCACTGCACCTGTAAGCTTTTCTGAGCGCGTAAGGCAGCCCAGCGCGTGTTAGCAACAATGGCAACCCCGCTTCTGGTTTCCAGCTGATCGCCCATCTCTTTCATCTCGAATAACTCAACAATGCCATCAATAGTAGCAACAGATTGTTTGTTCCAGGAAGCGACTTTTCCTCCCATAACCGGACAACGAACAATAACGGCATATAGCATATTGGGAACCCGATAGTCGAGCCCATATTTAAGTTTTCCCGTAACAATGTCGCGGATATTATTTTTTTTAACCCCGGGCTTGCCGATGACGGTAAAATCTTTATAATTTTTTAGCACTGGATCTTTTGGAATCGGAAGCGCGGAAGCTTTTGCAATCAGGTCTTTAAAAGCAATGGACTGATTGGTGGTGGTATTGATAACGCGACTTTTTTGTGCGCGGCAATTATCAACCGAAATACCCCATTCGTTGGCGGCGGCCTTAATCAGCATTTCTCTTGCTGCGGCACCGGCTTTGCGCAGGGGCATAAACTCACGGAGGATGCTGGTACTTCCGCCGGTAGAATAATTAAAACCACTGCTAGGGCTATAAGGAAGCGCTTCTGCGATTACTTGTTTTGGATCCGCTTCCAACTCTTCCGCCACAATCAGGGGCAATGAGGTTTGAACGCCCTGGCCCATTTCCTGCTTATATACATACACGATGATTTTTCCGTCGGAACAGAGTTTAATCAGTGGGCTGGGTTGAAAGCAGATAGGGTCGTGGGCAGCGAATACGGGTAGGGGAACCAGCTGAGCAACCACCCAGCCACCAGATAGAAACGAGCTAAGTTGAATAAACGCTCTTCTTTGCATAATCAATTATTTATTGCCGAGTTCGGCTGCTTTGTGAATCGCTTTTTTAATTCGGGCATAGGTACCACATCTACACACCAACCCCTGCATTGCCTCATCAATTTGTTCGTTGGTTGGTTGCGGGAATGTTTGCAGGAGCGCAACGGAGGTCATGATTTGACCGACCTGACAATACCCACATTGCGGTACATTGATTTCCATCCAGGCTTGCTGCACCACATGGGTTCCTTCTTCGCTCAGTCCTTCTATGGTAGTAACGGTTTTACCAACGCAGGCGGCGGCGGTGTATTGACAGGATCGAATGGGCTTGCCGTTTATTAGAACGGTACAAGCACCGCAGGAGCCAACGCCACAGCCATATTTGGTGCCGGTAAGGTCGAGCACATCGCGCAGCACCCAAAGCAGGGGCATATCTGCGGGCGCTTCAACGGGCTGCGATTTTCCATTAATTGTTAGTTGGTATTCGGGCATAGTGAAAAGTTAGGATAGATGAAGTTACAAAAGGGATTGCAGAAATAGGGATAATTGATGGAGTGCTTTTTGGGGGCGAGGGGAGTTGTGCGGAAACCGCTGCTAATCCATCCGAAGAAATCCCTAATTTTATTTGATGGAACCAAAAAGCCCGCCTGTTTTTGATAAGTGCATTTTCTGGGATGTAGATCTTGAAAAAATAGACTATCAGAAAACCGCAACTTTTATAATACAAAGAGTATTTGAGAGGGGCGACGTGGACGATATTCGAAATTGTAGGCGATACTATGGAGACGAAAAAGTAACGGAAGCCCTACTGAATGTAAAGTGGATGCCACTAAAAAGAATGTATTTGGCCAGCGCTGTAATCAATCGGCCCCTTAAAGATTTTATATTTTACAGAGAGGGGCTCTGACCGACCCATTCATCCGCTCGCCCAATTCTTTCGAAATAATTACACGAATGCATTAATTTGCCGCAAACACAAGTACATGAAAAAACTGCTTTTGATAGCCGGCGCAATGATGGTGCTGGTATGCGCATTACAGGCACAGCCTACCCAAAAACCGCCATTGCACGGAAAAAACTGGATGGCCATAACCGGAAAACCGCTGGCGGCCACTGCCGGATCGATCGTTTTTCAACAGGGCGGCAATGCGGTGGATGCGGCTTGTGCCATGCTGGCGGCTACCTGCACCATGTGGGACGTATTAAGCTGGGGCGGAGAAACGCAGGCATTGATTTATAATCCGAAAACCAAAAAAGTTATTGGCATCAATGCCCTCGGAGTTGCCCCCACTGGAGCAACCCCGGCATTTTTTAAAGAAAGGGGCTATCAGTTTCCGCCGGAGTATGGTCCGCTGGCAGCCATAACCCCCGGAACCGTTGGCGGAATTTGCCACATGCTACAGCAATATGGTACCATGAGTTTGCAAAAAGTATTGGCACCGGCCATGCAGCTGGCAGCGGGCTATCCCATAGAGGCGCAAACCGCCAACAGCATTGAGCGCGCAAAAGACCGCATTAAGCAATGGCCTTACAGTAAAAAAGTCTTCTTGCCGCACCTGGGTGAAAAACGTGAAGCACCGGAAGCGGGAGAAATATTTGTGCAGCAGGATTTGCTGAACACCCTCACCAAGCTGGTGGAAGCGGAACAACAGGCACTTAAAAAAGGCAAATCTCGCATCGAGGCCATCCAAGCTGCTTGCGACCGATTTTATAAAGGGGATGTTGCCGAAGAGTTTGTTCGGGGTAGTAAAGAGCAGGGTGGATTGATAACAATGCAAGATCTGGCCAATTGGAAAGTAAAAGAAGAAGAGCCTATGCACGTGAATTATCGTGGCGTAGAAGTATATAAATTATCTCAGTGGACGCAGGGGCCGATGTTATTACAATCGCTGAACATGCTGGAGCCGCTTGATTTGAAGGCAATGGGGTATAATTCTCCGGAGTATATCCACACCATGTATCAGGTAATGAACATGACGTTTGCCGATCGCGATTTTTATTATGGAGATCCTGCCTACAATATTGGCCAACCGATGCAAGGGCTGTTGAGCAAAGACTATGCAAAAGCAAGACTGGCGCAAATGCGCAAGGATGGAAACGATCCGCAGGTGATGCCGGGCGATCCGTATCCTTTCGAGGGCCGGAAAAATCCCTATAACCAATTATTGGAGGGCCGAAAAAAATTGACCGACAGCACAAACAAACGAAACTTTTTGCCGACACATGATAGTGGCGGAACGGCAATGAATAACGAGCGCGAAGCCTATATGGAGCGGCTTTGGCTAGGCACAACCAGCGTAGAGGCTGCCGATAAAGATGGCTGGGTGGTTTCCATCACCCCCAGCGGCGGATGGGTGCCGGCAACCATTGCGGGCAATACGGGTGTGGGTATGAGTCAGCGCCTGCAGAGCTTTGTGCTGGATTCCGCCATCAACCCTTTTAATGTGGTGGCCCCCGGCAAACGCCCACGGGTTACTCTTACCCCTTCACTTGCTATGAAAAACGGGGAGCCTTATGTTGCGTTTGCTGTGCAGGGGGGTGACACACAGGATCAAAACCTGCTGCAGTTTTTGGTAAATATGGTAGACTTTGGCATGACGGTTCAACAAGCTACAGAGGCGGCAAATATCAACACCAATCAGCTATGGCTATCATTGGGAGGAACCAAACTAAGCGATCGCAGACCAAGGGCGGGCGAACTGCTGCTGGGTAACAAAACACCTCAAGCCACCCGAGATGCGCTTAAGAAAATGGGCTATACCATAAGCCTGGGCGACAGAACGAGTGGGCCTATCAATGCGATATTTCTCGACAAAAAACACGGAACCCTTTGGGGCGGGTCGTCTAATAATGGCGAAGACTACGGAATTGGCTGGTAATCGGGGAAAAAACGGGTATAAATCAGGTATAAACACGTGGGGGTTGGGTTAACCAACCCCTATTTTTGTACAATAAAGTAAAAACTAATGACGTTAGTAAAAAAATACTAAAAAAATTAGTTTGTTTGAACATTGTTTGTATTTTTGTGGGAACGAACTACTAACCTCTATTAAAACGACACAACATGAGTAATGCAGAAAAACTGAAAGCGCTGAAGCTAACTATCGACAAGATAGACAAAGACTATGGCAAGGGAAGCGTGATGATGATGAACGAAAAAAGTCAAGAGCCGATGGAAGTTATTTCAACCGGATCCATTGGCCTGGATGTGGCTTTGGGTGTGGGTGGGCTTCCAAAAGGAAGAATTATCGAAATATATGGCCCGGAATCATCCGGTAAAACAACCATTGCCATACATGTTATTGCCGAGGCGCAGAAAAAGGGCGGCATGTGTGCGATTATTGATGCGGAGCACGCATTTGACAGCTCCTATGCCAAAAAGCTGGGGGTGGACGTAGACAACCTGTTGATTTCACAGCCCGACTATGGAGAGCAGGCTCTGGAAATAGCCGATCGCCTGATTTTGTCCGGAGCATTGGATGTGGTGGTAATTGATTCGGTGGCAGCATTAGTTCCCAAAAGCGAACTTGAAGGAGAAATGGGCGACAGCAAAATGGGATTACACGCTCGTTTGATGAGTCAGGCGCTGCGTAAGCTTACGGCTACGATTAATAAAACCAATACGGTATGTATATTCATTAACCAGTTGCGCGAAAAAATTGGTGTGATGTTTGGCAACCCCGAAACTACCACCGGAGGAAACGCACTTAAATTTTATGCTTCCGTGCGCCTCGATATTCGTCGGATGACGCAGATCAAAGACGGCGATGCAGCAGTAGGCAACCACGTAAAAGTAAAAGTGGTAAAAAATAAAGTGGCCCCTCCGTTCCGCGCGGCTGAATTCGATATTATTTTCGGCGAAGGCATCAGCAAACTGGGCGAAATCATCGACATGGGCGTAGAGCTGGGCATTGTACAAAAAAGCGGTAGCTGGTTTAGCTATGAGGCGAACAAATTAGGTCAGGGACGAGATTCGGTAAAAACGTTATTACACGACAATCCCGAATTGGCCAACGAAATTGAAGCGAAGATTCGCGCAAAAGTTTCGGAGCAAAAAATTGCTGCCGCAGAAGCGTAAAACCCTTGCACGCACCACGCAAAAAATAGTGAAAAAGTTTCCTGCTGAGCTGCGGTATTAAAAGTATTTATGAAGTGCGCCCCCAAAGAAGGAAGGGCAGCGAATTATATAAAATGTGTTGTATAGGATAGATGGTTTAGTTAGTAAAACCGTTCCTTTTCTAAGGAGCGGTTTTTTATTTTCAAAATAAAGTGCCGACTTCGCAACTGTGGAATAAATGAAAATCATTCATTGCCGCAACAGAAATAAGTATATTTATTGCTCATATACACAAGTTGATATACGGACTGCTCAGCATATGGACAAGATTGGCGATGCGTTGGTTTGTTCCTTCGCTTACTATACGTCCTGCAAAAAACTGGCAGCCTGGAAAGCCCACTTTGTTAGTGGCCAACCATCCCGATTCTTTTTTAGATGCTGTAATAATAGCGATGGCCTGTAAGGGCCCCATTCATTTTTTAGCAAGGGGGGACGTGTTTACCAAACCCTGGCACAGAAAGTTGCTACGCCTGTTGAACATGTATCCGGTATATCGAATTCGCGAAGGAAGAGAGCACGTGCATTTAAACCGAACCACTTTTCGCCATTCTCACAACGTGCTGGCAAACAATGGAACGTTGTTAATATTTATCGAAGGCATTTGTTTAAACACTCACGAGCTGCAGCCCTTTAAAAAAGGCGCGGCGCGTATTGCCCTAGAAGCTGCTGCCCTGCCGGGTTGCAGCTTCCTGCCGGTGGGAATCGCCTACAGCAGTTTTAGCCGAATAGGAAAAGCAGTAACCGTAATTTTTAGTGAGCCGATTTTTCCGCAGCAAGTTTTTGATGGGGATGAAGAACAGGCAAACCTGGCCCGTTTTAACCGCATCCTTTTTCCAAAACTAGAAGCCTGCATACAAATTCCATCAGCCAATCTAACATCGGCTCCTTCTACATTATTGCAGTTATTATATTGGATAACCACGGCGCTTCACTTTCCATTTTATGTTCCCCTGCGAAGCAAAATTGCATCACTTACGCGGGGAACCGTATTTTATGATTCGATGTTGTTTGCAGCCCTGCTTTTCTTATATCCAATTTATTTATCACTTATCTGGATGTTGCTTTTTGTGTTAGGGGCTGGTGCAATACTCTCCACAATATTGACCGCAGGCCTGCCGGCATCGGCCTTGTATGTGTTATCAAGTAGGCTGGTGGCGAAATCTAATCAGCAAGCCGTATCTTCATAGTTACCAATCCACTGCGCATGTTTGTACAGAAGCAATTAGGCAAAAGAAAAAGAATCGCCCTTGTGGCTCACGACCATAAAAAGGCCGACCTGTTAGAATGGGCCATGCACAACAAAGAGGCCCTAGCAAAACATGAATTGATAGCCACAGGAACCACAGGCAAAATGATGGAAGAAAAGCTAGATAGACCAGTTAAAAAATTATTAAGCGGACCGCTGGGCGGCGATCAACAAATAGGCGCGATGATTGCGAATGGCGAAATTGATATGATGTTTTTTTTCTGGGATCCAATGGAGGCACAGCCGCATGATAGCGATGTGAAAGCACTCTTACGATTGTGCGTAGCCTGGAATTTGCCTATGGCTTGCGATCGAGCAACGGCAGATTTTATAATGACTTCGCCTTTTATGCAAGAGGAATATTTGGCAACGGTGCCCGACTATTCAGGATATTTAAACAGACCCATTTCTGATCATGAGTGATTTGTTATTGCGACCCTGGCAAATGACCGACGCGGCTGTGCTGGTGGAAATCGCCAATAACTCGCAAGTGTATAAATGGCTTCGCGATGCATTTCCTTCGCCCTATACTTATCAAGATGCAGTAAACTGGATATTACATGCCGGCAAACACCACCCACCAGAAAGCTTTGCCGTAGTAAAAAATGGTTTATTAACGGGTAGCGTTGGATGGGTACCCGGCACGGATATTTATAGAAAAAGCTGCGAAATCGGATATTTTATTGGGGAACCCTATTGGGGATTGGGTATTGCAACGGAGGCGGTATATTTATTAACACAACATATCAGCTCATTACATGCCTATAATCGCATTCAAGCTAAAATATTTATGACGAATCTTTCTTCTGCAAGGGTGTTAGAAAAAAATGGTTTTACGCTTGAAGCCGTGCATCGGAGTGCGGTTTTCAAAAACAATCAAATAATGGACGAACATGTATGGGTTAAACTAATTAATCAAACTATATGAAAAAAATTACCAAACTTTTGCTGATAACAGCGACCATAATTTCCATGCATTCTCTTGCTCAAGAGCCCCCCAAGCAGGAAAACAATAAAACAGCCGATATGGCCGCAATGGCTCGCATCATGGATTTGAAGTTTACGCAACAGGAACTGGATACCATGTATGAGGGGATACAGGAAAACCTGGCCAATTATCGGTTGATGCACAAACAATCGCTTTCGAATCAGGTGCCGATGAGTTTGTGGCAAAACCCATTGTTGCCCGGAATGAAACTAGATACCCGCCCCGACAAAATAAAATGGAAATTCCCTGCTACCGAAATGCCGGCCAACAAGAACGATCTGGCATTTTATAATCTAGACCAGTTGGCTTATTTAGTGAAAAACAAAAAAATTAGTTCAGTTGAGCTTACCGAATTTTTTATACAAAGGCTCAAGAAATATGGTGATACCCTTCACTGTGTTATTTCTATAACTGAGGAGATTGCCCGAGAACAAGCGCGTGTTGCTGATAAAGAAATCGCTGCAGGAAAATATCGCGGCCCACTGCACGGAATTCCGTATGGATTAAAAGATTTGTTTTCAGTAAAAGGAACCAAAACCACCTGGGGCGCAGCACCCTATAAAGATCAGATCATAGAGGAAGACGCCTATGTATACCAACGTTTGCGGGATGCTGGCGCCATAATTGTTGCGAAGTTTACCTTGGGAGCACTTGCAATGGGCGACTATTGGTTTGGAGGCCGCACCAGAAACCCCTGGAACATCGCCACGGGCTCTTCCGGATCTTCTGCTGGCTCGGCTTCTGCAACAGCTGCGGGTCTGGTGCCCTTTGCGATTGGAACAGAAACTTGGGGCTCAATCATCTCTCCAGCGTCTACTTGCGGATTGAGTGGGTTGCGCCCTACATTTGGCAGCATCAGCAGAAGCGGTGGGATGACGCTCAGTTGGAGTTTGGACAAAGTGGGTCCTATTTGTAAAAGCGCGGCAGATGCAGCCATCGTGTTTGCGGCTATTCACGGAACGGATGGTGCTGATGCCAGTGCAATTTTTGCCCGCTTCAATTATCAGCAAAACACCAACCCACAGTCTTTAAAAATAGCGTATGCCAAAAATTATTTTGATCGCATAACTGATACGAGCCGCAGCGAATGGAAAGTATTAGAAGCATACAGAAATGCTGGCTGTACTTTAATTCCCGTAGACTTCCCTGATAGCGCGGCGTATTCGTTTAATATCATGGATGTAGTAATTAGCGCAGAGGCAGCAGCCGCGTTCGACGATTTCACCCGAAATAATGTAGACGACGAAATGACGCGACAAGGAAAATATGATTGGCCCAACTCTTTTCGTGTTGCTAGATTGATGACGGCAGTTGAATATATAAATGCCAATCGCCATCGATATCTTCTGATGAAAAAGATGCAGGAACTAATGAGTACAGTAGATGTGGTGATTTGTCCTACGCGAGGGGGCGGTAATCAAAGCGCCATCACCAATCTTACTGGCCATCCGGCAATCTGTTTACCCACCGGCTTCGACAGTAGGAATAAATTGCCAACAAGCATAACACTGATTGGCGGATTGTATGAAGAAGGGAAATTGCTCGCAGCGGCAGAATGGTATCAACGGCTCACCGGCTGGCATCTGCAACATCCTGATTGGGTAAAAAAGTAAGTATTTTGATAAATACCAACTAGAGGAACACGCCTTGAATTTGTTGCAGCAAATTTGCTATCCGGGGTTTTCTATGATGCTTGTGGTGAGAGCTTGCACAAGCCGCTAGGCTCGATAGTCTGCATGCCATTTTGGAAGTTCCAACACTTTGGCGAAAATTACTGACAAATAAGTTAATTTAGTTCTCAAGCACTCAATATATGAAAAAAGGACTCCTCTCGATTTGTTCCCTTCTGATTTGTTTACTACTTCAGGCCCAAGACATTTCTCTGTTTCAAAAAAAGATTTTCTTGTCCGGACAAGACACCCTGCGGTATCGAATTTTATATCCCGCAAATTACCGAGCCGATAAAGCGTATCCGCTGGTTGTTTTTTTACATGGATCGGGAGAGCGGGGCAACGATAACGAGCTGCAATTAACTCATGGCGGAAAGTTGTTCGTTCGGGACGATATTCGCACGAATTATCCCGCCATTGTTATATTTCCGCAATGCCCGAGCGACAGCGCCTGGTCGAGATATAGAAAGGGCGTAAAAAGCAATGACTGGATTATGGATGCCACTCTTTCTGCCAGCCGACCGGCTTTGTTAGTAAAAGAATTAATGGATCAGCTGCTTCAACAAAAACGGGTGGATGCAAAAAGGATCTATATTGGCGGACTTTCGTTGGGCGGTTTGGGAACCTATGATATGTTGATTCGTTATCCCGGTTATTTTGCGGCCGCATTTCCTATTTGTGGCGCTACCGATGTTGCTGCTTTTGTTGCAAATGCAGGTCCGGTGCCCATGTGGATGTTTCATGGGGCGGAAGATGTGGTGGTGCAGCCAACTTTCAATCGCGAATTATATAAATTGTTAATGGAAAAGGGCGCCCGCCACGTTAAATATTCTGAATATCCCGGGGTAAACCATAATAGCTGGGATAACGCGTTTGCCGAACCCGAACTATTGTCTTGGATGATGGCACAAAAAAAGAAGAAACATCCGAAATGGTAATTTTTACTAGATGGATAGGCGGGGTTTCAGTCTGGCTTATAGCAGCCTTGCTGTTCATTTCATGCGGCAGCAAAACCCGCTTATCAGAAACGCCCCACGTGGTAATTCAAACCGGCTATGGAGATATTGAGCTGGAGCTCTATGCAAAACAGGCGCCCAGAACCGTGAAGGCATTTTTGAAGTATGTAGATTCGGGATTTTATAAAAACAGCCAGTTTTACCGCGTTCTCACTATAGAAAACCAACCCAGCAATGCCCCCAAAACCGAGCTGATTCAGGGCGGTATCTGGAAAACCAATTATGCCAGGGCCTCTACCTTGCCGGGTATTCCGCACGAAAGCACTGCTCAAACGGGCATTGAACATAAAGACGGTACTATTTCCCTTGCCCGGGGCGCACCGGGAACAGCCGGCTCGGAGTTCTTTATTTGTTTGGGCCGACAAAAAGGCCTGGATGTTGGTGGTGAAAACATTGCCGACCGACAGGGCTTTGCCGCATTTGGAAGAGTGGTAAAGGGCATGTCGGTGTTGCGCAAAATTTATAAGCAACGGGAATCAGAACAATACTTTCGTCCGCCGATACCCATTTACAACATAGTTTTGCAGTAGCCATTCGGGATTGTTTCTGGATGTAGCTAATCTATACAGTAAGATGCCCTTCATTCTTCATACCGACTATCAACCGGCTGGCGATCAGCCCGGAGCCATTGAACAACTGGTGAACGGGGTGAATAGTGACGAGCGCTATCAAACCCTGTTGGGTGTTACGGGCAGCGGAAAAACCTTTACGATTGCGAATTTAATTCAGCAAACTCAACGTCCAACCCTGGTGCTCACTCATAACAAAACGTTGGTGGCGCAGCTTTATGGAGAATTTAAACAGTTCTTCCCCGAGAATGCCGTAGGCTATTTTGTAAGCTACTACGATTATTATCAGCCCGAAGCCTATATGCCGGTAAGCAATGTGTATATAGAAAAAGACCTCAGCATCAATGAAGAGCTCGACAAACTGCGCTTACAGGCCACGTCACAATTGCTGAGCGGAAGAAGAGATATCATTGTGGTAGCCAGTGTAAGTTGTATTTATGGTATGGGAAACCCAACCGAATATGCGAACGGGATTATTCGGCTGCAAAGGGGGCAAACACTTTCGCGCCAGGGCTTTTTACATGCGTTGGTAAACTCTTTATACAATCGGTCACAGGGCGATTTTACACGCGGCACTTTTCGAGTAAAAGGAGATACGATAGATATTAATCTTCCGTATGTTGACTTTGGTTATCGCATTACTTTTTTTGGGGATGAAATTGAATCGATAGAAAGTATAGATACCGCTACGGGAAAAAGAATGGAGACGATGGAGAATGCGGCCATCTTTCCAGCCACCATTTATCTCGCCCCGAAAGATATGATTGTGCAGGTGATGCATGATATTCAGGATGAAATGATGGCACAGGCAACCTACTTTACCTCCCAGGGAAAATTTGTAGAAGCACAGCGAATAAAGGAAAGAGTTGAATACGATTTGGAGATGATTCGGGAGCTAGGATATTGTAATGGCATAGAAAATTACTCGCGCTTTTTTGATCGCCGGAAACCGGGCACACGTCCCTTCTGTTTGCTAGATTATTTTCCTCCTGATTTTTTATGTGTGATAGATGAAAGTCACCAAACCGTTTCTCAAGTTGCCGGCATGTATGGGGGCGACCGCAGCAGGAAGCTGGTATTGGTAGATTATGGATTTCGCCTACCCAGTGCCCTGGATAATCGTCCGCTTAACTTTCATGAGTTCGAGTCGATGGTAGGACAAACCATTTTTGTAAGCGCAACGCCCGGCGATTATGAGCTGCAAAAAACAGGCGGCGTAGTGGTGGAGCAGATAGTGCGGCCTACCGGATTGTTAGACCCACCCATTGAAGTGCGCCCCAGTGTGAATCAGATTGATGATTTGTTGGAAGAAATTGATGTAACCGTTCAGAAAGGATTTCGGGTATTGGTTACTACGCTAACCAAAAGAATGGCGGAGGAGATGGATAAATATCTGGGCAGAATTCAGATCAAATCGAAATACATACACAGCGATGTAGATACGCTGGAGCGGGTAGAGATTTTGCGACAGCTGCGATTGGGAGAGATTGATGTATTGGTGGGCGTAAACTTATTGCGCGAAGGACTCGACTTGCCGGAAGTGGCACTGGTAGCTATTTTGGACGCAGACAAGGAAGGGTTTTTGCGGAATGAAAAATCACTTACCCAAACTGCCGGACGCGCTGCCAGAAATGTGGAGGGCAGGGTTATATTTTATGCAGATAAAATTACCATGAGCATGCAACGAACCATAGACGAAACTTTGCGAAGGCGCGAAAAACAACTAGAGTTTAATCAATTACACGGAATTATTCCCCGTACTGTTCATAAAAGCATTGATCAGATTATGGCCCAGGGTTCGGTGTTAGACATTAAAGGATACGACCCTTCGCGGCCATATGCCCTGCAAAAAGACGAGTCGCTGGTGGCTTCGGTTGCGGAAGAGCAGGCGGTATATCAAACCATTCCGCAGATAGAGAAGGCAATAACTCAAACCAAGAAGCAAATGGAAAAAGCAGCCCGCGATATGGACTTTATTGAAGCGGCTCGCTTACGAGATGAAATGTTCCGATTACAAAAAGAGCGGGAAAATATGGTTGGGTAAGCGGGATGTTTTGAGGGTAATCAGTAAATTGTAGGGCAAACTGTTAATCCTCACCCAACTACTTGTATGAAAATTTCTTATTGCCTTTCTTTACTGTTCCTAATTTTTGTTCAAAACAATGTTGCCACGGCACAAACGATTGACACCGGATATAACGGGAAGATCAAAGCGTTTACTACCGATACGCGTTTTTTGCCCGAGTCGGTTTTGAATCTGGAAATCAGTACCAGCGTACCCTCTCCTGAAAAATATTTTGGCAATATCATTGGAGCCCCGGGGGTAATGCATACTACGCGGGAGATCTATGGCTATTATCAACAATTAGCTGCCAGCTCTCCTAATTTACAAATGAATCGGGTAAGCACCACCGAAGAGGGACGCCCTATTTATCAGGTTGTAATTGCTTCCAAAGAAACCCAGCAACAGCTGGAGCAACAGAAAAAGCAACTCGCTTTGTTGGCAGATCCCAGAAAAATTACAGCGGCTGAAGCGGATAAGATTATACAAACGACCAAGCCAGTATTTTATTTAAATGCAGGGCTTCATTCGCCCGAAATGGGATCTCCGGAAATGTTGATGGAGTTGGCATATCGGCTGATAACCTCTTCCTCTCCTGCTATACGCGCTATATTGAATCAGGTGGTGGTAGTAATAAATCCGGTGGCTGAACCCGATGGGCGGGATAAGCAGGTTGACTGGTACTATCGCTATACAAAGTCACGAAACACGTTTGATGATGGTTTTCCTCGCTCGTCGCCGTATTGGGGTAAGTATGTATATCACGACAACAATCGCGACGGGATTCAGGTTTCACAGGCGTTAACGAATGCCATTTTTCAAATGTATTATGAGTGGCATCCAACGGTTATGCTAGACTTACACGAGTCGGTGCCGTTGATTTATATGAGTACCGGAACGGGGCCATATAACGAAACCATTGATCCCATTACCATTGGCGAGTGGCAGGTGATGGCGAATCATGATATTACTACCCTGGCTGCTCAGGGGCTTCCCGGCGCATTCACCTGGGCTTTTTACGACGGATGGTATCCGGGATATGGTATCTGGGTAGCCAACAACCACAATTCAATCGGTCGTTTTTATGAGACCTTCGGAAATGCGGGTGCCAACACGTATATGCGGGATTTAACCGATAGCAAATATGCCGGCGATGCCGTAACCAGCCGCGAGTGGTATCGGCCAGACCCCGCAACGCCATTGGTGAATTGGTCATCAAGAAATAATATTAATTATATGCAGGCCGGCGTGCTGGCCTCGCTTACCTATACCGCCGACAATGCGCGGCAACTATTGAAAAACTTTTACCAGAAGGGCGTTAATAATATTCAGCGCGGTAAAAAAGACAAGCCCGGATGTTTTGTGATTCCGTATGCACAGAAAGACCCTTCGATGGTGGCGTTTCTAATTAATCAATTGCGCAAACAACAAATAGAAGTACATCAGGTTGATACAGGTAAGCAAAAGAATGATTACGTGATTCTGCTGGATCAGCCCTATCGAAACCTTGCTGTGTCACTGTTAACCAAACAGTCTTTTCCAAAGGAAGCCAAGTTTCCCCCCTATGATGATATTGCCTGGACGATGGGCTATTTGTATGGCGTAACAGTAAAGCAGGAAGACAGTATAGCTTTTTCGAGGAGTAACCTCAAGCCAGTATCTGACCCGGTGTTGTACAAAGGAAACATTACCGGAAGCGGAACACAATATTTGTTGAAATATTCGGCGCAACAAAAAGTGTTGGCGGCTGCGTATGCAATACAAAAAAACAACCCCTCGGTTAAGCAACAGATACTTGCAGAAAAATGGGTAATTGCCTCAGGCAAGGACAGTGCACTAGCCGGAAGCATTTATTGGGAAGGCCTTTCCAAAGAAGATGCACAGGCGATTGCGCAGCAATTCGGATTGGATTTGCAGCAGGTATCTGCTATTCCCAATTCGGTTAAGCGCAATGCGATGAAGCTCCCTCGCGTGGGCATTTATCATACCTGGTACAACACGCAGGATGAGGGCTGGGCGCGCTATACTTTTGAGCAAATGGGGGTTCCTTATGTTTCGTTGCAAAAAGATGATTTAAAAAAGGGGGGTTTGCGCAATCGCTTTGATGTGATTTTAATTCCAAGAACAGGCGGGTCTGCCAGCGATTTTGTAAATGAAATCGACAGCCGCTTTGGTCCTATGCCCTACACAAAAACCGATGCATATCCTTCGCATGGATATCCGGATTCAACACTCGATATGACTGGCGGACCGGGATTTGCCGGCATGGCGCAATTGCGCTTTTTTGCTGAACAGGGGGGGTTATTGATTACGCTTGATAATACTACGAAATTGATGTCGGAAACAGGCTTGGCCGATGGATTGGAAATTTATGAAGCGGCAGGGCTGTTTCATCCGGGATCAGTTGTTATGGCAAAGGCAAGGCAAACGGGAAGCCCTGTTTTGTATGGGTTTCCGGCTAGCTTTCCCATCTTCAGAGGCAATGGCCCTTTGTTGAAAGTAAAAAGATATGACCTTAGTCGCATGTTATTACAATATGGAACCAAGCCAACAAAGGAAGAAGTGCCTTATGTTGGTCCAATCATGGGCATGCCCAACAATAAGCCAGTACAAGAAGAGAAGTTGAGCGCCGAGTCAAGTTATGTGCTGTCGGGAATGGTTAGAAACGAAGCAACCATTATCGGTCAGGGAGCCATCTTTCAAATTCCAATAGGAAAGGGAGGATTAATTGGATTTACCTTTGATCCGCTCCATCGATTTTTAAACCTACACGATGCGCCGCTCGTTTGGAATTGCCTGATGAACTGGGAGCAACTGATTGGAAAGTAATTACTGTGCCGAAAGACGGGACATTCCCTTCGCAACATAAAATTGAGCATTAAAAAAATACATTATGCAACATCCTAAAAGAAATCTTGGAATACTCTTGGTAATACTGGGCCTGTTATTTCTACAGAAAACCCAGGCACAATCTGTAAATGACCCGCGGCTTGCCGGAATAGAAACAACGATTAATAAAATACTCGCCGATCATCATGCGGCTGGCGTTGCGATAGCGGTGGTTGAAAAAAATAAGGTTGTGTATGCAAGGGGTTTTGGATATCGAGATATCGAAAAGAAGTTACCTGTAACTCCCACGACTCAATTTGCAATCGGATCGTGTACAAAAGCATTTACAGCGGCTTTGTTGGGTATTTTACAAAAAGAATATTCGCTCGATTTTGACAAGCCGGTAACCACTTATTTGCCGCAACAAAAATTTTACAGCAACGAGCTAACGAATCAAATTACACTCAGGGATATGATGAGCCATCGAACCGGGTTGCCTCGGCACGATTTGAGCTGGTATATCGATCCAGACACACGAGAAGCGCTCACGAAAAGAGTTCAGTATATGGAGCCATCTGCTCCCCTACGGCAAAGATTTCAGTACAATAATTTTATGTTTCTTCTTCAGGGGGTTGTAGCAGAAAAGGTGACGGGTAAAAAATGGGAAACCAATATCTCCAGCCGCATTTTTAATAAAATTGGCATGCGACAATCTAATTTTAGTGTTAAAGATCTTGCCAATTATGCAGAGCCTGCAGTGGGGTATGATGTAAAGCACGATTCAGTTATACATCGGATGAAGTACTACGACATTGATGGAATGGGCCCCGCTGGAAGTATCAATAGTACGGTGCAGGATATGGCACAATGGCTGCGGGTATGGATCAACGGAGGAAAGTATAACGATTCGGTAGTGGTGCCGGCTAATTATTTTGCAGAAGCCATCAGCTCACAAATGATTGTGGCGCCCGGAACGCCGACTCCAGAAAAGCCGGACATTCAATTCAGCAATTATGGATTCGGCTGGTTTTTGGTTTCTTACAAGGGCCATTATCGGGTAGAGCATGGCGGCAATATTGATGGATTTAGTGCCAGCACAAGTTTTTACCCTTCCGATAGTATTGGTATTGTTGTGCTATGCAACCAAAATGGCTCGGCTGTTCCTTCGGCTGTTCGAAATCTTATCACCGATAAGTTGCTCAAGCTCCCTGCGTTCGACTGGAATGCCGATTTTTTGGCTGCAAAAAAGAAGGCAAAGGATCAGGCACTGCAGGCAGAAAAATCATTTACCAGCGGGCGGGTAAGCAATACTCAGCCCTCTCATCCGCTTGCATCTTATGTAGGTAAATATTCGAACGATGCCTATGGGTCATTTGAAGTTATTCAAAAGGGCGACTCGTTGTTTGCCAAGCTGAAGCATCAGCAATGGTGGTTGCAACAATTTCACTATGATATTTTTCTGCCTTTTGATACGGAGGAGGGCATTGATACAACCGACAAGTCTCCGATTCGATTTCAGTTTACTACAGGCCTAAAAGGAGATATTGAAACCGCTTCTCTTTTTGGCTTTGAGCCGGCGCTTCCAGCCCCAATTATTTTTTCTAGGGCCAACAATGCCATTTCGGTTACAGAGGCGTCGCTTAAAAAATATGTTGGCGAATTTTTATTGTCGGGCCTTACCATCAAAACCTATATCAAGGGAAGTTCATTATATGTATTTGTTCCCGGTCAGCCCGAGTACGAGCTTATGCCAGTAAGCAATCATCGGTTCGACTTTAAAGCAGTAAAGGGTTTTAGCGTGTTGTTTGATATGGATGAGAAGGATCAGCCGGCGGGGCTAACCTTTATACAGCCAAATGGAAATTACCGAGCAGCCAAAAAATAAGCGCCTCCGGTTGGGGGAGGCGCTTGAATAATCGAATTAAAAAGTTGCTTATTGGATGTTTGCAATTTTCTGTTTCAGGGCATCCCACTTTGTTTGTAGCTTGTTTAGAGCATCCAGCGATTGTTTGAGTGCATCCTGTGATTGACTAGTGGGGCTGCGGTCGGCTTCTTGCCAAATGCTTCCGATGCTGGCCAGCTGAGACTCAATGGTAGCAAAGCCCGGCTCTTTATTGGCGGGTGCCCGCATCCGACGCCCTCCAACTCCTTCTAGTTCTGACGTTTCTTGCATCAAACGAGCAATCAATTCAGGGTCTGTTTTTCCGTTGGGCTGATATTCTTTCAATTGTTTTTTAGCGATTGCGATTTCCTGCAAGGCCGTTTGTGCAGACTGGCGTGCCTGATACGCAGTAAGTGAAACGCTGTGAAGTTCTTCTAGTTGCGCCTGACTCAATTTTACACGCGGATCCATTTTTATGGTAAGGGGTTGCGAGTAACTTTGTCCATTCGCTATTAAGGTAATGGTATAATTTCCCGGAAGCACCCAAGGTGAAGCGGTTTCGGGAGCGGTATTTTGATACACGGCTGCAATCGGGAAAGCGGGCGATGTTTCTAACGGCGCATAGCGAAGGTTCCAAACGAATGTATGAGCGCCTTTTTCTGTTGACAAAGATTGTTGCGGACGTATCCAATAGGTTGGGATGTTTAGGTCGGCGGGAAGTTTATACTCTTTATCGTTGCTGCTGATGCGGCGAACAATTTTTCCAGAGGCGTCTGCAATTTCCAGCAGCACTTCCTCTTTAGCAGATTGCTGCAGATAATAATGAATGGCAACACCGTCGGGTGGATTTTCTCCTGCGGGCTCCTCTTGAGGAACGGGCGTATCGGTATACATATTCCAGCGAACCCGATAGGCTTTTGCGGGCTTATAGAGAATAGCAGGCGCAACGGCAACAGACTCGCTTAATTGCCGCAATGGATTTACATCATCTAAAATCCAGAATCCTCTTCCATGGGTTCCAACAACCAGGTCGTCGTCTTTAATTACCAGATCCCGAATAGAAGTAGCAGGCATATCAAGCCTAAGCGACTGCCAATGCTCGCCATCATCGAAAGACACATATACGGCATTTTCAGAGCCGGCATATAGCAATCCTTTTTTAGCAGGATCTTCCCGAACAGCGTTGATGGGTTCGTTGTCGGGAATGCCCTGTGTTATTAACTTCCAGGTTTTACCACCATCGGCAGTTTTATAAATGTAGGGTCGCATATCGCTGCAACGGATTCTATTAACAGCTGCATAAGCGCCTTGTGCGTTAAAGTGACTGGCTTCCATCAGCGACACTTTGCTCCAAGACGTGATAGCAGATGGTGTTACATTTTTCCAGGTTTTTCCTCCGTCGTTGGTAAGTTGTATATACCCATCATCGGTACCCGCCCAAAGGGTGTTTATGTTTTTAAAGGAAGGAGCAATGGTATAAATAACGCCTCGGCGTGGCATTTTTTTCATCTCTTCTGTTGTGTATATTCCTACGCTTGCAGGGATATCCCAGGATTCACGGGTGAGGTCTGGACTAATTACTTCCCAGCTATTTCCTTCGTTAGTTGTTTTGAAAAGTACGTTACCTGCGAAATAAAGCGTTTTGGGGTCGATGGGAGAGAATAACACGGGGGCTGTTCTGAGAAAGCGATACTTGCCCGAGCGAACAGCTTCGGGAGCGATATTTTGTACTTGACCGGTGCGCTTATCGAAGCGGGTAATTTTTCCGCCATAAATTATATTTGGATTCAGGGGGTCGGGGGCAACATATCCATATTCTTCCACACCTACCGGATGAAATTCACGGGAAGTGATTTGTCCGTCGTTTCCGCGCGAAGCTACTGAGGCGGATCCGCTTTCCTGCTGGCCTCCGTAAACATTGTAAGGAAAGTCGTTGTCGGTGTTTACGTGATAAAACTGCGCCGTGGGCTGATTGTACCAAGAAGAAAATGTTTCTCCGCCATTAACAGTAATGATGGCTCCCTGATCTACAGCAAGCAACATGATTTTTGGATTGGTAGGATGAATCCAGATGCGATGGTAATCATCCCCTCCGGGTGCGCCGCGGAAAGCGGACCAATTTTTACCGCCGTCGGCAGTTTTCCAGGTAACCACATTTGCTGTGTAAGCAATATCTGCATTGGTAGGGTCTGCTTTGATTTCGGCAAAGTCGCTACCTCTGCTCCATAGCCGCGGGTCTTTGTTGATATTTATCCAGCTTTCTCCTGCATCATCACTGCGATAGATGCCCCCATAGTCGCCGGCATCTACGGTTGCGTATAGCCGATTGCTATTTGTGGGAGCAATACAAAACCCGATTCTCCCTAGGTCTTGTGCGGGGGTGGGCAATCCTTTTGTAAGCTTTTTCCAGGTAATGCCCCCGTCGGTAGATTTAAACAGTCCGCTTTCCGGACCATTCCATGCGCCATTTTCCCAGGGACCCTGACGGCCAGCCCAGAGATCCGCGTATAATATATTCGCATTATTCGGGTCGAAGCTTACCTGCACGGCTCCTGTATTTTCGTCTTTATATAACACTCGCTCCCAGGTTGTGCCTCCATCCATCGAACGATATACGCCTCTCTCAGTATTGGGTCCATACGGATGACCGAGTACTGCTACAAAAATTCTGTTTTCGTTATTGGGGTCGATGATGATGTTGCCAATTTGCTGACCATTGCTGAGCCCCATATTTTTCCAGGTTTTGCCGGCATCGGTGGATTTATATACGCCATTACCGATCGACAGGTCGGGCCGCTGAATCCCTTCCCCGCAGGCTACCATTACCAGATTGGGATTGGAGGCGGAAACGGTTACATCGCCCACAGAACCCGTGTTTTCCTTATCGAAAATGGGTTTCCAGGTGCGTCCATAGTCGGTTGTTTTCCAAACCCCCCCATTGTTTACGCCAATATAAAATACGCCGGGCTGGCTCGGAACGCCAACAGCGCCAACGGTTCTGCCTCCCCGGAAGGGCCCGATCATTCGCCAGTGCAGGCTATTAAATAATTGTGGAGAGTAGCTTTGTGCCGTTAGCTGAACACAAAAGAATAGGAGGCTCAGAGAGAAAATAATTTTTTTCATCGGAGAAAGGTTATGGTCAATAAATATACAAGTTGCTTCTATAATTTTTCGTACAGGGTACGAAGCTTTTCGCGCGTCATGATTTCTTGCCAGTTGGGCCCGAGAGCATTTTCCCAAAGGGGCTTCATGCCAAGCGAAACATCCATCATTTTTGTAAAATCATCCTCACTTAATCCGGCACAGATTCCTGTGGGAATTGAAATGCCGTTTTTTTCAACCATGAATTTGAATTCTTTCACGCCGGCAGGATAATATTCTTCCAGGTGATTCATTACAATGCAATTGCAAATACCATGTTTGGTGCCGAGTAAATAACTGAGTCCATAACTTACGGCATGCGCTACACCCACTTGCGAGTAAGCAATGCTCATACCGCCGGCATAAGATGCCATCATGAGTTGATCGTCGGAGGTGGTTGTCCATTCATTACTTTCCACAAAAACTTTTCTGCAAAGGTCTAGGGCTTTTTCTCCGTAGCTCTTGCTAAACTCGTTCAGGAAAGTGCCTTCAAGACTTTCAATGCAATGTATATAGCAGTCCATGCCGGTATAAAACCGCTGGTTGGCCGGAGCGTTTTGGGTAAGCTCGGGATCTAGCACAATTTGGTCGAAGGGGGTGAAGTCGCTGTTCATGCCCAGCTTGCGGGTAGGGCCTGTTAAAACGGTGGTGCGGCTTACTTCTGCGCCGGTACCACTAAGGGTGGGGATGCCTACTTTATAAACACCGGGTTGTTTTACCAGATCCCATCCCTGATAATCGGCGGAGCTGCCGGGGTTGTTCATCATGAGCGATACGGCTTTGGCGAGATCGAGGGTAGAGCCTCCGCCTATTCCGATAATGCCGCTGATGGTGCCATATTTTTCTTTCAGCTGAAGGGCCAATGAATCAACCTGGGTGGTTTTGGGTTCGTAGGTAACATCTGCAAAAATCAGCTCGTCGCGATCTCTTAGGGGAATTCGATTGCAGAGGGCGTGGTCTTTGAAAAAATGGTCCACCAGAAAAATCATGGGCGCCGAATTTTTTCGGTTGGGAGCCAGAATCGCATCCAACTGATGCAGGCTTCCGCGGCCATAAATCACATAGCCCACCATTTTAAAATTTCTAAAAGCTGTTGCCATATAAAGATGTTGATTTAGTAAATGTCAAAGATACAGGAAACCCCATGCCTGCATTAGCAGGAGGCGCGAAGGTTATTGCATCAATTTCTTTTCTAGTTCTTCCAGCGAAATGCCCTTGGTTTCGGGAACGCGGGTAAGCACCCAAATAAGCTGTAATACCATCATCCCCCCAAAAAAAGCGAATATTGGCCAAGGGTTTTCTTTAAAAATACCCGTATCCTTATCTAGAAAAAAAGGAGTAATCAGCGTAATAATAGCTGCAAATACCCAGTGGATGCTGGCCCCGAAGGATTGTCCGGCGCTGCGAATTTTATTGGGAAATATTTCGGAAATAAACACCCAGATTACGGCGCCCTGTCCAATCGCATGCGAAGCAATGAACAGCAACAAGAACGTCATCAAAAATAATGGGCCGGTATGCGCATAAAATGCGTAGGAAACGAGTGATAAGCTGATGATGTATCCAATAGAACCAATGATCAGCAGGGTTTTGCGGCCGAGGCGATCGATTAAGTAGAGGCCGACAAAAGTAAAAATAAGATTCGTGCTGCCTATAGCGATAGAGTTGAATAAGGATTCTTTAGCGGCGAGTCCGGCCTTCTCTAAAATTTCGGGGGCATAGTAAAGAATGAAGTTGATGCCCGAGAGTTGATTAAAAAAAGCAATCATAAAAGCCAACCATATAATCTTGCTGTGTTGTGGTTTAAAGAGCGAGTCAGAATGGGATGTTTGCAATTCCTGTTGGTTGTTTTCTAGTATGGAGGTTATTTCAGCATCTACATCGGTTACGCCTATTTGCAGAAGGATTTTTCTTGCTTTTTCGGGATTACTACCTTTGGTGAGCAACCAGCGAGGGCTTTCGGCAACGCCAACAACTAGGATTGTATATATAAGTGAGGGCACGGCAAGCACGCCCAACATCCAGCGCCAATCGTTCTCGCCCCCAAAGCCGGCTAATAGATAGTTGCTAACGAAGGCAACCAGAATTCCGAATACGATATTGAATTGATAGAGAGCAACTAGTTTTCCGCGGGTTGCGGGGGTTGATATTTCAGAGATATAAATGGGTGCCACCACCGAAGAAACGCCAATTCCTATGCCTCCGATAAAGCGGAAGAATGAAAAAACGAAAGGGTTCCCGGCCAATGCGGTACCAAAAGCGGAGAGGGCAAAGAGGATACCCACCCATAGGAGTACTTTTTTGCGTCCAAATCGCTGTGTGGGGATGCCTCCGAAAAGGGCTCCTACCACGGTACCCCAAAGCGCCATCGACATAATAAAGAAGCCGTGAAAGATGGGAGAAGTGTGCCAAAGGTCTTTAATGGGCTGGTTGGCTCCGGAGATAACAACCGTATCAAATCCAAAAATAAATCCGGCCAGCGAAACCACGATTGACCATTTTACAAGCATACTTTTTTGCATACCAACTATTTTATGCAGAAAGGTAATAAAAATGGCAGAAAGCTGGTGTGTTATTGAAGTAATTGTTCTGCCTTACGCAGATCTTCGGGGGTATCTATTTCCACGCCCATATATTGGGTAAGAATCATTTTTATAGGAACGCCGTTTTCTAAATAGCGAAGGCATTCAACTTTTTCGGCAGCTTCGAGTGGGCTCATAGGCCAGCGGGTAAAGTTCAACAGCGCTTCTTTTCGGAAAGCGTATACGCCAATATGTTCGTAGTAACAGGTTTCGGGAAGTACGGCGCGTGGATAGGGAATTACGCTTCTGGAAAAAAACAGGGAGAAGCTATTTTTATCAACCGCCACTTTTACAAAATTGGGATCATTGATTTGTTCGGTGTTGGTCATTAGTTGCATAAGAGAGGCAACCTGCACGTTCGCTCCTTCTGCTCCTTCAAAAGCGGCCAGCAATTGTTTTAGGGCTAGTTGATTTACAAAGGGCTCGTCTCCCTGAACATTTACCACAATGTTTGCGGGCATATTTTCTACTGCTTCTGCAATTCGGTCGCTTCCGCTTTCGTGTGTGTGTTGGCTCATAATGGCTTTTCCGCCGTGAGCAGTGATTTCTTGGAAAATAATATCGCTGTCTGTAACAACAAACACATCATCAAAAAGTCCGGTTGAAATCGTATTGTCGTAAGTATGTCGGATTACGGTTTTGTTGCCGAGGGGTTGCATCAGTTTAGCCGGAAATCGCGTGGCGGCGTAACGGGCGGGTATCATGGCAATTCTTATCATGCGAAGAAATTGGCTCAGCGGTCGGTGGAGATATTTTTATTAAAGGGGATACCCAGTTGATAGCTCATATTCTCGTCGGCGTTGTTGTCTAGTACATCTAGTCCGAATTTAATTTGATCCATGGGGGTGTAGTGGTAAGTGCCAAATAGTCGATCCCAAATAGAAAAAATATTTCCATAGTTGGTATCGGTTTCGGGTCTTTTGTAATGATGGTGCACTTTATGCATGTTCGGAGAAACCAGTACCCAGCTAATGGCTTTATCTAGTTTTTCGGGCAGTCGAATATTGGCATGATTGAATTGGGTGAGCACTACGCTCAGACTCTGATACATCATAACTAGCCAAATGGGTGTACCGAGTAATAGCACGCCAATCATCGTAAATACGAAACGGAATACGCTTTCACCTGGGTGGTGGCGGTTGGCGGTGGTGGTATCAACATGTGTATCGGCATGGTGAACCATATGAAACTTCCACATCCATTTTACTTTATGTTCAATGTAATGAATAAACCAAGCGCCTACCAAATCTAGCAGCAGCAGCCCTGCTATCATAAAAAGCCAGTTGGGTAGTTGTGTGAGGTAGAGTAGCCCAAAACGATGTTGCACTACATAGTCTCCTGCTTTTACCAACAGGAATGCTAGGGCAAAGTTCACCAGTATGGTGGTGAAGGTAAAGAACAGGTTTACGCCGGCATGTTTCCATTTATGATAAGAGAAGCTAAATAGGGGGATAGCCGATTCGACCAGCCAAAAAATACTAATCCCGCCAGCCAGTATCAGTGCGCGATGTAGGCTGGGGATGGTTGAAAAGTAGTGTATTATTTGATCAATCATAACAGCAGAATATGAACACAAGGTACGAACAAAGCGGATGCTGTTTTCGCCTGTTTAATATTTAATTCCAAATCGAAAACAGAAGGATGTTATTTGGGTTGAACCTGGCATTTATGAATCAGGTTATTGCGCTTCTTCTTCCCTTTTTTGAAAGAGCATTTCCAATAGGTTATCTGTTTCGGAAATCAAATCGTTTTCGTGGTCGCGATTGCCAATTCTCAACCAGCTAATCAGCTGAGCGGAGCCTGAATTTACTTCTTCTGTTGAGAGCACTTTTTTTATTTTCAGAAATCCGTCGGGTAGAAATTCCTGAAAGAGCCACTCACCTGACGCGGTTTTGGTGATGCTAAACCGGGGCTTTCCACCTGGGCGGTAGAAGGTGAATGGAGTGGAGCATACCCCATTTTCCATTCGGGCTTTGATTCTGGGAGATCCCGAAAAATAATTGGAGAGATAGTCGCCGTCTAATTTGCCGCTCTCATTAAAATGCCATTTCTGCTCGAGGGTTCCGTTGGAGTAGTGACTTTCAAAGTCGCCCACGAATCGAGTTACTGGCTCTTCGGACGAAATCTCGCTGGCTTCGTTATCGGGAGGAAAGGTTTTTTGAGTGTTTTTCTCTTGTAACGTTCCGTTTTCAGCATAGAGATATCTTGTGCGGTTTTTGTACAGTTGATTCAAGTCTTTTTCTAGACTTTCATTTTCATAGGCGGTTCGTACATTCAGCGGATACAGAAAACGGATTGAATCATTTGTTCTGCCATTCGAAAAGTAACTAACCTCTCCTGCTAGGCTATCCCCTGTAAAAATCTGTTTATACTGTACCTTGCCTGTGTTGGTATAATAGGAGGTAAAGTGGTGCATCTTTTCTGTGTTGAAATCAATCAGGTTCGGAAAGGAACGGATTCTGGAGAAGTCCTCACCCTCTATAAAGCGATCAATTTCGATTATCAGGCCGAATGCAGTAAAAAAATATTCGCCTATGCCACTATAAATGATTCCTTGTTTGGAGATGCGTCCCTGTTGGTCGAACTGATAAGATACGCCAACCTGATTATTAAGGTATCGAAAATCGTATTCGTACTCTTTATTTCTACTAGAATACCCGAATCCGGTTAGCTTTCCGATGATCGTATCTTCGCGAAAGGCTCCCTTATATTTTTCCGTAAAGAATTCGCCGTTAAAATGGCCATTGGTGTAGGTTAGTTTTCGGAATACTTTTCCGGAATAGTCGTAGGAAAGTACCGTGCCATTCACTTCTCCGTTTACGAAACAGATTTCATTGTAGCCGGACTTCATAATCCCAGAAAAGGGCTTACCCTGATAATAGTATTTATTATCGTAGTTGTTGAAGGGGATGTTTTGTTTGTCAATTTTTATTTGCGAAAGTCCGCTCAGTGGGGGTACGAGTAGCCAAAGGGCTACCCATGAAAAAAGGGTTTTCATATAGGATAGGATTGGTTTTCGACGCAAATATATCGAATCGCCGGCACGAAATGGCATAAAAAAATCGGAAGGTTGGCTCCAGATTTTTTGAAAAAAATCGGTTAGCTATTCAACATAAGCGGCATAACGAGCATCAGCAAATCTTCTCCTTCTGCTTGTTCTGAGGGCTTAATTAGGCCGGCTTTGGAGGGGGTAGAAAGTTCGAGACGAACTTCGTCTGTATCGGCAGCATTCAACATTTCAATCATAAACTTGGCGTTGAAGGCGATTTGCATGTCTTCACCGTTGTATTGGCAACTCATGTGTTCGTTTCCTTCGAAGCTAAAATCAACGTCCTGCGCGGCCATTTGCAGTTCACTGCCGGTGATGCTAAGGGCTACCTGGTTGGTGCTTTTATTACTAAACACATTTATCCGGCGTAGAGCATTTTGAAAATCTATTTTGTTTACGGTAAGGTGATACGGGTTGTCCGTAGGGATAACCACTTTATAGTCGGGGAAGCGTGCGTCTATGAGTCGGCAAATCATTTGGGTTTCGCCATGACTAACAAACAAGTGGTTGCTATTATAGCTGATGTTTAGGGGTTCGTCGTTGGCGGGCAGTGCATTTTTCAGCAGGTTCAGCGGCTTTTTGGGAACGATAAAGGAGTCGTTTTTGGTTGCACCTGTATCGGTTCTTTTGTAGCGAACCAAACGGTGAGCGTCGGTGGCTACAAACTGAATGCTCTTAGGAGTAAGCTCAAAGAACACGCCCGTCATGGCTGGCCGCAGGTCGTCGCTACTAACGGCAAACAATGTTTTGTTGATTGCGGTTAGGAGTGCGTTGCTCGTCATGGTAAAACTGGTGGTATCATCTGCTGTAGGCTCTTTTGGAAAATTGTCGGGGTTTTCTCCCATCACTTTATATTTACCGTTATCGCTGGTAATTTCAACAGAAAAATTTTTATCGATATTGAAAGTGAGCGGTTGATCAGCGATATTTTTTAATGAGTCGACTAATATTTTGGCAGGGATACAAACCTTTCCGTTGGTTTTACTTTCTACATCCATCTGCACCCGCATAACGGTTTCGAGGTCGGTAGCTACCACGGTAAGTTTTTTGTCTTGAATTTCGAAAAGAAAGTCTTCTAATATAGGCAATACGGTATTGGTATTGATAACGCCGCTGATTTGTTGAAGGTGTTTTAGCAGGCTGGAAGAGGAGACGATGAATTTCATTCTTACTGATTTAGATTGGGAACAAACCTACTGCAAATTGTTAACATTTTATCGGAGTTTTATACCCAATTCCACCCAAACAGATTGATTGTGAAAAGAAGGCAAGGGTATGTGGATTAAATGTTTGTCCCGCTGCATTTTGTAGTTGCCGGGGGATGAGTATCTTGCCTATTAATATTGGCATATGTTGCTTATAGGCGAAGAAGAAAAGATACTGGCAAAGCTGAAGCGATTTTGTGCTTATCGGGAGCGTTGTTGCAGAGAAGTTAAGCAAAAATTACAGGGGTTAGGGGTGCCGCGGGGGCTGATTGGTGGATTTGTACAAACCCTGCTAGTGGAAGGCTACATCCATGAGGAGCGGTTTGCGCGTTTGTTTGCCGGAGGATATTTTCGGCAGAAAAAGTGGGGAAAGCGCAAGATTGTGGCAGCCTTGCGGCAAAAGGGAATAGCAGAGTCTCATATTCGAATGGGGTTGCAGGAGATTAATACCACCGAATACTTGCAAGTGCTGAACCGGCTAACTGAAAAAACCTGGAAACAGTATACCAGGGAGGATAAAGATAAACGAATAAAAAAAGTTCGGGCTTCCTTGATGAGAAAGGGCTTTGAGCCTGACTTGGTTAGTAGGGCCGTTACCCAATTAGCGAATAGCGCGAAATAGTTGCCGGCTATGCTGAAAATTAGCAGTAATATTATCTAACAAAACGGCACATATGGCCCGATTACATTGTACACTTCTTCAGGCTGATTTGATTTGGGAAAATAAAGAAGCAAATTTGCTCAAGCTGGAATCAATGATTGCCGGAATCGTTGGGGCAAAAGAACTGGTGATTTTGCCGGAGATGTTTAATACTGGGTTTAGTTTGCGCCCCGAGGTATTAGGGGAAACAATGGAGGGGCCGACGGTTGGTTGGATGAAACAAATGGCCCAGCAATATCGGATAATATTAGTGGGCAGCTTGATGATTACTGAATCAGGAAAGCATTATAACCGCCTGATATGGATGCAGCCGGATGGTAGATATGCACAATACGATAAGCGACACCGGTTTGCGTATGCAGGCGAAAACGAGCATTTTACTGCAGGGGATCATCGGCTGATTACCCAGGCGAATGGATTTAAAATTCTTTGGCAGGTTTGCTATGATCTTAGGTTTCCGGTTTGGGCTAGGCAGCAATCATCTGAAACACCCGAATACGATGTGTTGGTTTATGTGGCTAACTGGCCTGAGAGCAGGAGCTATGCCTGGAAATCATTGCTGATTGCGCGTGCAATAGAAAATCAATGCTTTGTGATTGGGGTAAACCGGGTTGGAGAAGATGGAAACGGGATTGCACATAGTGGCGACAGTATGGTGGTTGATCCGCTCGGACAGGTATTATTACAGCTTTCTAATGCGGAAGCGTTTGAAACGGTTGCGATCAGCAAGCAGGAACTCGAAGAGGGAAGAACCCGCTTCCCTTTTTGGAAAGACGCAGACAGCTTTACGATTTTACATTCAAACGATTTAGATGAATAACAACAAACTGTCTTTATTTGTACAAAATCTTTTCACCGGCCAGGAGTGGTTGCGTATGGTAGAAGTGGAGTTGCAGGGAAGTCTGGTTCACAATATAAAGCAGGCAGCTACTCAGGTCGGCGCAAATTGGATACCTGTGTTGGCGCCTGCATTTATTGACCTGCAATTATATGGAGCAGAGGGCAGATTGCTGTCGGTATATCCGGATGCTGCAACTATACAAGCGATTCGCAGGACTTGTGAGGCTGGTGGAGCCACTCATTTTCAGCCAACAGTTGCCACTAATTCGCTGGAAGTTTTTAAGAGTTGCATAGAAGCGGTTCGTGCTTATTGGAAAGAAGGGGGCGAAGGTTGTTTGGGTTTGCATGTAGAAGGGCCCTGGATCCACCCCTCTAAAAAAGGCGCACACTTGGAAGCGTTTATTGTTAGAGGAACCCGAGAAAGTGCGGCGGAATTGTTAGAGGTTGGCAGGGGGGTAATATCAATGATTACCCTGGCGCCTGAGTGTTGCGATGAAGGGGTAGTGGAGATGATACAAACTGAGGGTATTGTAGTATCTGCGGGGCATAGCAACGCAACATATCAGCAAGCTAATGCAGCATTTGATCGGGGCATTCCGGTTGCTACTCATTTGTATAATGCGATGAGTCCACTTCAACATAGGGCCCCCGGCCTGGTAGGAGCTGTATTGGATCACTCGGAAGTGATGGCAAGTGTCATTCCAGACGGACATCATGTTGACTTTGCTGCGATTCGGATTGCACAAAAAATAATGGGCAAGCGATTGTTTATGATTACGGATGCGGTTACTGATACGGATGCCGGGCCCTATCAACATCAGCGGGCGGGAGATAAATACGAGTCATCGGGAATACTTAGCGGGTCTATGATAAATATGGCAGAGGGGGTGAGGAATCTAATTGAGCAGGCTGGAATAACGGCAGAAGATGCGTTATGCATGGCTTCACTTTATCCGGCTTCGCTCATGAAAAGGAAAGGGATAACTGGAAGGATTGAGGTGGGTGGGGTGATGAATGGGGTTATGATGGATGAGGATTGGGGGGTGTTGGGGCACTTGAGAGCCAACTAGTTACTTACTAAAAAAAAATAATATTAACTTTTGGAAAGTTCAGAACTTTTGGAAAGTTCTGAACTTTCCAAAAGTTATAAAAACCATGCCAGGCTATTTTTTTCTTACCCCGTATTTTATATCCGTAAAAATACGGTCGATAAAAATCGCCGAACTAATACTCCAATACAATCCACCTCCTGCACTTCCCGGCGTTTTTCTTACTCCCACCATTCCATTCAACCCCAGATAAGTAAGAAAATGAAGTCCACGAATGTCTGGCATAATCAGATTGGCCGACAATCCAGCACCTACTGGGAAAATAGATTTAATGGAATGTGAACGCAAAGACCAATCTTGCTGCATACCCAGCGTATCGGTATAAATCACTCCATAGCCGGCCTCAAGTACAACACTCATTTCCCACCGCTTTTTTCTAAACAAATAAGGCTCATAATAAAAGGTACCAAAAGATGCATGTGTGGCGGTAGCTAACTCTGCCCGTCCATCCTTATATGTATTGCCCAGCATCTCTCGCTGGTTATAAAAATATCCGCCTACTCCCACTTTAAACCGGTCATTCACCAGCACCCCTATCCGGTATCCCCAAATGCTGACAGGTTTTGATCCTATGTATTCAAATCGCTGGTCAAAATCACCAGTTGGTTTGAAGGTTGTCGGCTTCTTTTTTGTAACAGTAGTATAAATGGGAGAAAAGAATGTTGGCCTTTCGATGATTGTATCCGAGGGTACCGCTTCGGCATGAGCTCCCTTCGGTAAAAAAAATACACACAGCAACCAACTGCATATGAACAGGCCGTTTTTCATAGATATAGGATTCACCCTATCTGCCCCCCAGAAGGGGCAACAGGATATTGGAGATGCAAATTTATAGGGAAAGGGCGGAAAGAAAAAGCTATCGCTGAATAAGTGACTTGATTTTTTCCATTTTCAGATCTGCCCCGCGCTCAATAGCTGCAGATGAAGGAGGCACATATATATCGGGAAGAACCCCCCCACCTTTAGGCCGATCTTTATTGATTACCAAGCGATAAAGCGGAAGAGAAACCCTCAATTTTGAGTTGGGCAAAGTGCAATATGTAATTAGCATTGCCGAGTTGCCATAGTATCCTCCTCCCGTTTCCTCGCCTACCAATTTAACGTTTTGTTGACCTTTCATTTCGCCCAAAAAGAGCGTAGTAGCAGAAAAGCTATATCCGCCCTGCACCAAATACACTTTCCCCTCGAAATGATTTTTTTTAATGGGCTCCCATTGTTTTGATTCAAACCGGGTGAAATGGTATTTCCCATCATCCAGCTTCTTTCCACTGAATAAAAGCCCCAAGGAATAAACCCATGCACTGTTAATATATCTGCCATTGGATAGCGCCCTATTATTTCTCAAAACACTATCTGCCACTTTAAAGCGATGATCACTCAAGTATCGAGTGAGCAAGGTGCTATTGCTAACCTTGCCTCCGCCATTGGTGCGCAAATCAATCACCAGATTTTCCGCACCTGCTTTTTTTATTTTTCTAAAGCTGCTCCTAATAAATCTGCTAGTTCCGGAACCCGAAAAACTCCCCAGCCGCATAAATGCCGTTCGGGTAAGGGTGTCAATCTGCAACATCCTTTGTTCTGCTTTTTGAATTTTTCTAATTTCTTTTTTGGAGGGTAATTTTACACTCTGCTTCTTATTGATAGGGTCTTTTGGTAAGAAGGCAGGTGCTGAAGGGCTCACATTGGTAATCAGGGTATCAACCCGCTTACCGGCCCGGTTCAAAAATGAGATGGCATATAAACTATCGAGGCCCAGTACATTTTTATATAAAGCGCCAAAATTGCCGCTGATTTGTTGCGTTGCATAGCGCGATCCTGGTCCGTCGCCACTGATGAATTGAGAGAATGTATCAATAAATTGGCGACCAGTCTTTTGGTTGATCTGTAAAATTTTGGTGCCCCTCAAAAATACCGAATCCCTGGGTCGGAGGCTACTCAGTACTACCATACTATCGTCCCACAATTTTAGATTCAACGGAAATCGAATAGACATCGACAATTGACGGGAGTATTTTTTTGTGAACGACTTTGAGTTACGAACGGCAGTATGCCCACATTGTATTTTGCTCACATAGGCAGCTACTGTATTTCTGAAAGACACTTCATTCATCGAGTCTTTTACCTGATCCATTGCTACGCTAAAAAAACTATCGAGGGTTTGCTGGGGCGTATACCAGTACAAAGAAGGGTGATTGGCTTCCAATATTTTTTTTAGCAGTTGTAAGTCTTCGCGCAACAGCGTTGCCGGCTGTTTGGGTAATTGCTGGGCAAGCCTTTGAGCAGAAGCCCCCCATGATATCAGCCACAGTCCCACAGCAATGAGCGCTCTTGTTGCCATTGCCTATCTGGTTTGAAAGGCGTTCCAGCCCTGAGCCGTTAATGGATAATCGTTGCCTCCGCGGCTAATGAGTTTACAGCCTTCCTCTAGTGTAGTCATATAGCCGATTACACTGATCTCTTCGTTCAAAACAATTTTATCATGATCCTCCTGCCGAATGGTAAAAATCAACTCATAATCCTCACCGCCATTCAGCGCACAGATGGTTGGGTCTAGTCCAAATTTATAGGCAGCCTTGCGACTGTCTTCAGATATAGGTATTTTGTCTTCATACACCCGGCATCCGACGCCACTTTGATTACAGAGATGTAAAACTTCACTGCTAATACCATCACTCACATCCATCATAGCAGTGGGTGTAATGCCCGCTTCTTGCAAAAAGTCTATAACTTCTTTGCGGGCCTCCGGTTTTAATAATCGGCCTACGATATAAGACTCGTTTTCGAGGTTAGGCTGAATGGCATTGTTTTCAAGAAAAATTTTCTTTTCCCTTTCCATTAGGGTTAGTCCCAGAAACGCCCCGCCGCAATCGCCACTAACACAAATGAGATTACCCGCTTCTGCTGTGTTTCTTTTTACAAACTTGTCGGGGGCCACTTCACCAATTGCGGTAACCGAAATAATTAAACCTTTGCCAGATGAGGAAGTATCACCCCCTACCAGATCAACTCCATGTTTGTTACAAGCTAGATAAATTCCCTCATACAATTCTGTAAGGGCCTCTACGCTAAACCGATTGCTAATGCCGAGGCTTACTGTAATTTGCGTGGGCATCCCATTCATGGCATAAATATCACTCAGGTTCACCATTACGGCTTTGTATCCTAAGTGTTTGAGGGGGGTATAGGTTAAATCAAAGTGAATGCCTTCAATTAGTAAGTCGGTACTTATAAGGGTTTGCTTTCCAAAGTGATCAATCACTGCAGCATCATCACCTACTCCTAAAATGGTAGAAGCGTTATGTATTTCTATGTTTTTGGTAAGATGTTCGATGAGGCCAAATTCGCCCAAGCTGCTTACTTCCGTTCTATTGTTCATGCGTATTATTTTGGCGGTTGAGTTTAAAGGGCCACCTCGCCTCCATTAATGATGTGTAAAAGTTCGTTGTGAATTTTACCGTTGGTGGCCAATAGGTGTGGCTGATAGGGTGAGTAGGGGCTTCCAGAAAAGTCGGTTACCGTTCCTCCCGCTTCTTCTACCATTAAAAATCCAGCAGCGCTGTCCCAGGCCTGCAGTTTATGTTCATAAAAACCATCAAACCTTCCAGCAGCTACCCAGCAAAGATCAATCGCCGCACTTCCCAGTCTGCGAACTGGAATCCCTTTTCTAATTAGCTTTTCAAATATTTGCAGCGGACCATTGGGAGCATCTAGATATGTGTAAGGGAAACCAGTTACCAGGCAACTGGATCCTACTTTTTCCTTACTGCTTACGCTGATTTTATGATCATTAAGGGAAGCACCCCATCCTTTTTGAGCGAAAAAAAATTCTTTCAGAAAAGGATTATATACTGCGCCCATGATCATTTTACCTTCTTGCTCTAACCCGATACTTACACAACAAAGCGGGATGCCATTTGCAAAATTTACGGTTCCGTCAATTGGATCAATAATCCACTTATAAGTAGAATCCTGAATGATCTCTCCGGCTTCCTCACTCAACAAAAAATGATCGGGAAAGTCTTTGCGGATTGCTTCGAAAATGGCTTTTTCTGCGGCATGGTCTGCTTCGGTAACCAGGTTATTAATACCTTCTTTATTGCTGATAACGAACTGTCCATTGAAAAAGCGAACCATTTCGGATGCGCCGGCTTCTGCGGCTGCGAGCAAGGTTTGTTTAAACATATTGCAAAAGTAAGGCAGGCAAGCGCCTTCAGGAAATAAAATGCAGCTTCTACCCCTGCTTTATGAGGATTTTTGTGGGATTGTACTACTTTCAACTTTTGCTAACCCTGTTAGAACCGTATGTTGTTATCTGTAATCATTGTTCATTATCGGGTTCCGCTGTACTTGGGGCAATGCCTATGTTCTCTAGAAGTGGCGTTGGCGGCTAAGGAGTCAGAAATTATTGTGGTGGATAACGACTCAGACTCCCAGTTTATAATTCCGCTCAAAAATCGCTTTAAACAGGTTCGCTGGATTGCTCCCGGCGAAAATATTGGGTTTGCGGCAGCCTGTAATCTCGGGTGGAGTCAGTCTTCCGGACAGAATATATTATTCCTAAATCCCGACACCCTGATCACAGCTCAGGCGATAAATTCCTCTCTTGACCGATTGATAAAAAACGGCAAATTGGGGGCTGTTGGGTGTAGATTGGTAAATGGCTATGGATATTTTTTACCGGAAAGTAAGCGAAGCCTTCCTTCTTTATTTGCTGCCGGATGTAAGTTAGTGGGTTTGTCTGCGCTATTCCCTCTCTCAGCGATATTTAATCAATATGCCATGGGGAATGTTGATTCAAGCGAATCATGTGCGGTAGAACTATTAACTGGCGCATATTTATTGGTTCCCCGGAAGGTGTTGGAAGAAGTAAATGGATTTGATGAGGCTTTTTTCTTATACGGTGAAGATGTTGACTTGTGTAGAAGAATTGCTGTTGCCGGATATGCCTGCTGGTATGAAGGGGGCACTCCGGTAATACATTTTAAAGGCGCTAGTTCCCACCACAAGGGCAGGGAATATTTTCATCATTTTTATCGAGCGATGGTTGTATACTGCAATAAGTACTATCTGTTCCCCGTAAAAAATATATTACAGGCAGCTATATTCTTTCGCCAGCAGCTTCATCAGGGCTGGAGTGTTTTGCGCTATGCTATTTCTCCCCCTCAATCTTTTCACCCGGATTCTTTTCGCTTTACGCTGGTAAGCAATGGTGGGGAAAGCAAGCAATTGATTCAGCCGCTGTTGGAAAGTAATCATTTGCAGAGGCGTGTTGAGGAAGTCAGCTGGGTTACTTGGATCTCAAACAGAAAAGACACCAACAATCAACCTCAGCCATCTATCGTGGTTTTTTGTATTGGTCAATTGAGTTTGGATGAGGTGGTAAATTGGCGTGCGCAAAATCCAGACTACCGGTCTTGTTTTTACTGGCATGTGAAAAGTGATGGGATGGTAGGTCCAGAAAACACATTTTCTTTGGAGGTTGAATAACCTCAGCCTCAGCTGATATGTGAAATCTATTTAGTAACTTCGCTTAAAGTGCTTGCCGATGCCTCTTTTCACTTTGCAACTTCCTAATTCGATTCTAAAAGCACTGCGCCTTCCCCAAAATAATCCCCGCAGTCAACAGCTTCGGGTGTTGAAAAAATTGTTGAAAAAAGCGAGATTTACCGAGTTCGGTCAGCAATACCGATTCGACGAAATATTGCTCAGTAAACATGTAGGCAAACGATTTCAGGAGCAAGTGCCTGTTTCAAATTACAATAGTATTTACAAAGCCTGGTGGCATAAAACTATGGCCGGTACGCCCAATGTATGCTGGCCCGGGAAAATTCGATATTATGCGCTCAGTAGTGGCACCAGCGAGGCGGCCAGTAAATTTCTGCCAATTACTACCGACTTGTTGCGTGGGAATAAAATTGCAATGATTAAGCAGATGCTAAGCTTGCGAACCTATGAAGAAATACCGTTGGCTACTGTAGGAAAAGGGTGGTTGGCTTTGGGCGGCAGCACTGATTTACAAAAGGGAGCGGGATATTTTGCTGGTGATTTGAGCGGCATCACAATAAAAAAATCTCCTTTTTGGTTCCAGCCTTTCTATAAACCCGGCAAAAAAATTGCACGCGAAAAAGACTGGAATAAAAAGTTGGAAGAAATCGTAGAAAAAGCACCCCAATGGGATATCGGTTTTTTAATAGGCGTTCCTGCATGGATTCAAATGTGCATGGAAATGGTAATTGCCCGATATCGGTTGAAAAACATTCATGAAATCTGGCCAAATTTGGCCGTTTTTGTGCATGGGGGCGTTCATTTTGAACCCTACAAAAAGGGGTTTGAAAAATTACTCGGCAAGCCAATAACCTACATAGAAACCTATTTAGCCAGTGAAGGGTTTATTGCTTATCAAGATAGGCAATTTGCCAAAGGCATGCGACTGGTTACAAGTCAACACCTCTTTTTGGAGTTTGTGCCCTTCAATGAACAAAATTTTACGGAGAATGGCGATTTGGTAAACAATCCCGAAGCATTAATGATTCATGAAGTGGAAGAAGGGAAAGATTATGCGCTGCTCATCAGCACTTCTGCCGGGGCGTGGAGATATCTGATTGGAGATACCGTTCGGTTTGTTGATAAAGAAAATTGCGAAATTATTATTACCGGCCGTACAAAACATTTTTTAAGTTTGGTTGGCGAGCACTTGAGCGTGGATAATATGAACCGGGCTATTCAGGTTGCTGCAGAAAAACTCGATATCAGTATTCCCGAGTTTACCGTAGCCGGAGAGCCCAGCGGATCTTTTTTCGCTCACCACTGGTATGTGGCAACCAATGATCCGGTGAATCCGGGTGAATTGGGAAAACTGATTGATGATACATTGAAGGAATTGAATGACGATTATGCCGTTGAAAGAAAATCTGCTTTGAAAGAAGTTAAACTGGATGTGCTCTCGGAAAAAAGATTCCTCGATTTTATGCAGTCCCAAGGAAAAGTGGGGGGGCAACATAAGTTTCCTAGGGTATTAAAAGGCACAATGTTAGAAAAGTGGCAGGCATTTCTGGCGAAATAGCCAGGGTCGCTACCCGCTGTTAATGATTAAATATAAACAGTTCCGATATGCTGGCTCCGGTGTTGAAAGGATTATTATTAGGCTTTTTGCTCGCCATATCAGTTGGCCCGGTAATCTTTGCTATCATAAGGCATAGTATCAGCCACGGGAAGCTTGCCGGCTATATGATAGTGGCAGGTATTTCTGCTAGCGATATACTTCTTTTATTGGTTTCACATTTTTTTACACAACTTTTTCATTCGCTCATGGCACACAAAACTGCCATCGCGATTGCGGGCAGTATTTTTTTAATAGTGTTGGGCCTGTACACGTTGTTTTTCAAAAAAATTGCTGTTTCTAACGAAAACAGTTTAATAGACAAAGAATACAAAACCCATCATTATATAGGAATGTTTTTTTCGGGATTCCTGATCAACATACTTAATCCTGCTGTATTTCTTTTCTGGTTTGCGTGGACGGCCGCCATTCATGCTGATGCCGAATCTGCGCCCAATCCACCACAATATCAGTTTATAGTTTTCGCCACCTGCCTGCTCTTTGTTTTACTAACCGATTTGATGAAGGTATCCATGGCTGTAAAGCTACGCAATCAACTTACCCCCAAAGTTCTACGAACCATCAATAAAATATCTGGTATCATTTTGATAGGCTTTGGAATCTCACTTATCGGCGGTGTTCTCTTTTGGGGCTCAAGCTCACATTAAATTCGAAATGCAGTATGAGATTGTTTTTATTGTTGCTGAGTTATTTTGTGATGGTTGAGTTGACTGCTCAGTCGAATTTGCTGGTGTTGAAAAAAAAAGAACAAACCCTGCAAACGTGGTCCTCTGGAAGTTATATCCTCTTCCGCTTCACAAATCGCCAATGGATTGAAGGATTTGTAAGAAAAGTACAGCACGATTCTATATGGCTAAATCAAGTTCAAATTAATCGGGTATTTAATAATTGGGGATTTTATAGTTTCGACACAAGCAAATTGGGAATCATGAAATTTCATGTAAATGAAATTAGTGCGGTGCCTCGAAAAGACTTTTCGAATAACATATTTACCAATGGCAAACTCTTTCAACTAGGATCAATGGCGTTTATTTTTTTAAACGTGTTGAATTCTGCTATACATAAAGAACCCATTTTTGCGGATGAAAATTTACCCAGACTAGGTGCCGCCTCTGCTGTTTTTCTGATAGGTACTATCATGGCACGATCCCGCAATACGTATTGGGAGGTGGGAAAAAAATATCAGTTTAAAACACTTCAATTGGGGATAGATAGCAGCGGGAGGAGTGCTGCAGAAAAATCAAACCCCTCTTTACAATAATCAGCATGGCATTACAAGTAACAAAAGGTTTGCGTATCCTGTATAGAATCACAAAAAAGGTTCTTTTGTATGCGTTTGTTTCTTCATTTTTATATATCATCATTGGTCGCTTTTTAATGCCCCCCATAACAATTATGCAAATAACCAATGCCTGGGGCTATGGGTTCAAGCGAGATTATGTAAGCTGGGATCAAATAGCCCCGTCTGTAAAATTAGCGGCCATAGCCAGCGAAGACCAGTCTTTTACCGATCACGGAGGCTTCGATTGGGATGCCATTGAACACAGTTTACGGCCAAAGAAAAAAGGGAAAAAATCTAAGATTCCCTTGGGAGGTGGCGCTAGCACTATAACACAGCAGGTAGCGAAAAATGTATTCTTATTTAATGGTGTTGGTATATTCAGGTATCTGCGTAAGCTGCCCGAAATTTATTTTACTAAAATGATAGAATGGTGTTGGGGTAAAAAACGAATACTAGAAGTATATCTAAATGTAATTGAAATGGGCCCGGGTATTTTTGGTATTGAAGCAGCCGCACAAAATTATTTTGGAAAGCCGGCCGCTCGTTTATCCCGTGCAGAAGCTGCCA
>CAIUKP010000294.1 GCA_903899675.1 uncultured Bacteroidota bacterium
CCCCCCAAAAAAATTCAACACATATTCCCTCTCCAACCAATCATTCCCCTTCGTAAACATCTTTTTATACGAAGTAAACTCCCAATCCCCCACCCCCTCCACAAAACCATGCTTCACCGGATTCATATGAATATATCTTATCATGTTTGCAAAAGCCCTGTCATTTTCAACCCAAGTTCTCTTAAAATTAGGCATAAATAAGCTACCCTTCCTTCCATATACTTTATTAAAGGACTGTGTATATGAACTGAAAAAATTTGCCAGACTCTTACTGATCCAATCTTCAATAAAGTAAATTTTTTCCAATTCACTCATTTCACGAAAAACAATTGAATGCGACAAGTGCTCTCTTATCTCTTTTTCATCCCTCACTCGAATCAGTAAATGAAAATGATTCGGCATCAGACAATACGCATATACCTTCACAGATTTTTTGAGATATATGGATGCCTTCATCAAAAAGTATCCATAGTTCCTTTCTTCAACGAATAAATTATCACTCCCATTCGCATGATTATAGAGATGGTAACATTCACCCGGTTTCAATCTCAATAATGGCTTACTCATATATTTAGGATTAATTATTTATCAACCTCCCCAACCCTCCCGGTCTAAACTTCGATAGTGTATCGCTTCAGCTAAATGAACGGTCTCTATTTGCTCACTTCCCTCTAAATCGGCAATGGTTCTACTAACTTTTAAAATTCTATCGTAGGCCCGAGCACTTAGGTTTAACTTTTCCATGGCACTTTTTAGCAATTGTTCTCCAGTTTGATTAATTTGACAATATTTATTTAACAGTTGACTACTAATTTGTGCATTCGCATAAATACCGGAATTGCCGGCATATCTAGCTAATTGAATTTCTCGGGCAACTATTACCCTTTTTCTGATAGTAGCCGAACTCTCAGTCGATTGCCTATGGCTCAATTCTGTATAGGAAACCGGAGTAACCTCTACATGCAAGTCAATACGATCTAACAGCGGCCCAGAAACCTTATTTAAATACTTTTGTACTGATCCAGGCGGACAGGTACACTCCTTTTCAGGATGGTTAAAATAGCCACAGGCACAGGGATTCATAGAAGCAATGAGTACAAAGTTAGCCGGGAAGTCGAGCGCCATCTTGGCCCTAGAAATAGTCACTTTTCTCTCTTCCATCGGTTGCCGCATTACTTCCAACACTGTCCGCTTAAATTCTGGAAGTTCATCTAAAAACAAAACACCATTGTGTGCCAATGAAATTTCTCCGGGTTGTGGAGTTCCTCCCCCTCCAACCAACGCAACATCCGATATCGTATGATGAGGCGATCGAAAAGGTCTTTTATTAATCAGAGCACAATTTTCCGGGAGCCGCCCCGCTACACTGTGAATTTTGGTGGTTTCCAGCGCCTCCTGCATGCTGAGTGGAGGCAAAATGGTTGGCAACCTCCTGGCCAGCATGGATTTTCCAGCACCGGGTGGACCAATAAGAATAGCATTATGCCCACCCGCCGCGGCTATTTCCATCGCTCTTTTAATGTTTTCTTGTCCCTTCACCTCACTGAAATCAATATCATAGTCGGCAGGTTTCAGGGTAAAAGCTTCACTCATATCCACCGTAATTGGGGTAAGACATTTTTCATCTGCTATAAAGTCCACCACTTCACTTAAATGTTTTACTCCATAAACTGCGAGCCCCTCAACCATGGCGGCCTCTTTCGCATTACTCATGGGAACAATTAATCCCTTAAATCCTTCTTTCTGCGTTTGCAATGCAATTGGCAAGGCCCCCTTAATCGGCTGAACCGCTCCATCTAAACTCAGCTCTCCCATTAATACATAGTCGGCCAAGCGCTCAGCATTTTCTAACTGTTCGCTTGCACCTAATACTGCCAAGGTAATGGGCAAGTCGAATGCGGATCCACTTTTCCGGATATCCGCTGGCGCAAGATTAACAATGATTTTTGTGCGCGGCATATGAAAATCATTCGTTTTAATAGCACTTTCAGTTCTTTGTAAACTTTCTCTTACCGCATTATCCGGCAAGCCAACAATATGGTAGCCCTGACCCATACTAACGTTCACCTCAATGGCAATCGGAATGGCTTCTACCCCAAATACGGCACTGCCGAAAGTTTTTACCAGCATGAAAAAAAGTTAATTACTCAAAGAGAGTACCTGTAAAATCCAATACAATCACAAAGTTGCTGGATACAGGCAGAGTAAAATCCGTATTTATACCTGAAGTAGCGAAGAAAACACCCAATTTTATCTATCTAATTCCATTGAATGGCATAATAGAGGCAAGGAATATTTCCAATATTGGTTAAATTATGCAGTACCATCGATCCTAGCCAAACGGCATCACCACCGGAGGCTTTTTGATGCGACTGATCAATTTGCATTTCGGCATTGCCAGACAATAGTAAAATAATCTCCTCATTTGAATGCGTATGGGGATCGTGACTTTTCATGCCCACATCTAACGTGGTGATATGAATATCAAATTTATTTAGCATAGCCGTAGGTCTGTTGAACAACTGCCGAACACCCCCCTTGCTATGTGGTTTAAAAACCATATCCTTCCAATCCATTATAAAAGAACTTCCTCCTTGTCTGCCTCTGTCTTCTGAAAAATTGGTTTTTGAACTGGCGGTAAGGGTATAGTAAGTAACTGCTTCCTTTGTTGAATTGCTGATCAATGCCTTGTCGCCCGGCAACAAGAAAACCACCGATCCTTGTTCCAACACTTTTTGTTCTTCTAATAACTGAACATTCGCCTTGCCATTTTTGATAATGACCAACACTTCCTCCTGCTTGCCCGAAATTATAGCAGTCTGCTTCCCCCCAGATAATGTATGATAGGTGGCAGTTTGATTACTCAATATGGAACCTGAGCCAGAAAACACTTGTGTCTTTTTTGCAGTACCGCGCTCAAGAGGGTATACACGAGAATCTAATATTTGTGCCTGCACTTCAATGGATCCTGAAATGGCTAAGAGTAAACCAATCAACACTAAATTTTTCATAATAAATCCATTGATAAAATAAGTGAATAAATCTACAACTTATTCAATAAATCCAGTACCCCTTCTTTTTGTAAAATAAGATAACCCAAACGGTCATTACTTATTCCTGGTTTTAATTGGTAGCTAAAAGAAAGTTCTCCCTCCGAAATGGAAGTTTCAAAATAATGAAACTGAATAGTTGCATATTTTTTTAATGATTCACCAATCTCATACAAGTGGGTGGAAATAATAAATAAACAATTTTCATTCTTTCTCAGTCCTTCCATAACGGCAGCACTACATCTAACGGCATCTTCCTGATTGGTGCCTTTGAATAATTCATCAATCAGAATCAACCATTTTTTGCCAGTATTTATTTTCTCAATGGTGCTTTTGATACGCTGAAC
>CAIUKP010000295.1 GCA_903899675.1 uncultured Bacteroidota bacterium
GCAACAAAAGGAGGCGATAGAAGTACCGGTTCGTTCTTTTGTAAATGGACTGAGGGAAGATCGTAAAGATTTATTTCTGGGATCCCTGATGAGAAGCCTTGCCTTTATAGTTTTGGCGGCGGGTGTATGCTGGCTTTTAATAAAAAATAAGCTGAAACCTATTGTTGCAATAGCAATAATTGGATTTTTTGCTTTTTTGGATGTGCTGATGATTGATGTAAAATATTTTAACGCAGAAAATTATCAGGATGGAGCGGAATATACAGCAGTGTTTAATCCCTCCTCAATCGATCAGCAAATATTAAAAGATACCAGTAACTACCGCGTGCTAGATTTAACTCCCGGTATTTCCGGAGCCTTTAACAGTGGAGCCCTCACAGCTTATTTTCATAAAGCAGTGGGTGGCTATCATCCTGCTAAACTGAGTATTTACCAAGATTTAATTGAAAAGCAATTCAGCAATTTCCCAGACTGTGCCCCAGTATTAAATATGTTGAATACTAAATACATCATTCTGCCTCCAATGAAACAAGGGGAAAGCATTTCACTACAGCAGAATCCAGATGCATTGGGAGCAGCCTGGTTTGTAAAGAACGTATCTTCTAAAAAAAGCTATGCAGATATTATGACGGACCTTACTTATCTGCATCCAAAAGATACCGCACTGGTATTGGAAAAAGATATGGCCGGACTATCTTCTGCATCAACTAATACAGATTCCACCGCCAACATTTCACTATTGTATAACGATAATGATATTATTGAGTATAAGAGTCACGCTGCCAGTGCAGGTTTTGCGGTATTCAGTGAAATTTACTACGCAGATGGTTGGGTTGCAACTATCGATGAAAAAGAAACCCCCTTTATACGCACCAACTATGTGTTGCGCGGATTAGCAGTTCCGGCAGGTGATCACCGAATTAAATTCGAATTCAAACCCGCATCCTTTTATAACAGCAGTAAAGCAGGGATAATTTCTTCCGTATTTATCTGGCTATTATTGATAGCTGCATTTGTAAAAGCCTATAAAACCCGGCAATCCGTTGACCCATCCTGATACCCGAACCCTATTGGGAATTGTTTCGTACCGGATATATCCCGCTGAAAATGGTGGTCAGCAAAGTATCGCCACGTTTTATGCTGAATTGAATAAGAGAGTAAATCTTACCCTGCTGGTATCTCGCGATAATGAGCCGGAACCGGCAACTAACTTGTCCGTTTTTCCTGTTTTATATTCGGGATACTTCAGTTGGATGAATCTGTTTTTAGTGTATAAGCTTTCAAAACTAATTCACCAGCGGGAAATTACCTGCATACTGATTGATCATTCTTATTATGCCTGGTTGGCTTGGATATTGAGAAGAATAACCGGTATCCCTTTTATAATTCGCTCACATAATATAGAAGCCCATCGATTTAAAGATCTGAGACGATGGTATTGGCGATGGTATGAAAAATACGAAAAATGGATCCATAATCGATCTAATTACAATTGGTGGATCAGCAGAAATGACATGAAATATGCTACCAAAAACTGGAAAATTCCTGCCAGTAAATCTGCCGTTACAACCTATGGCACTTTGTTGCGAAATGAGCCCGATAAAGCGCAAAAACAAGCACAAAGAAACCAACTGCTGCAAGAATGGAATTTGCCCGAATCGGTTCGGCTGTTTTACTTTA
>CAIUKP010000296.1 GCA_903899675.1 uncultured Bacteroidota bacterium
AAGTAAAACAGTTTGGTGTCACAAATTTCGATCATCTTGGCTCAGCCGTGATTACATTAATGACGCCAGAACCCACCGATGGATTATATAAATCAAAAGGCGCTGAATTCTTCTTAAATAATTATGGCTACGAAGATAAAACGGGCCGCGAAGACCGAATTAATTTTGGAGGGATTCACAAAGTTGGGATATGCCACGAACACACGAAACTTGAAATGAAATTGATCGGGTTTGACACTGAAAAAGGAAAAATCAGAAACTCGAATGGAAAAATAGCATTAATTGATAAAAAAGGGAATGAAGCTGCAGCCTGGAGCTTTTCATCATTACTTTTACACTGGAATCGTAAACATAATCAGTCATGCTATGTGCCATCAATTTTAGAAAACAATTTCCAAAGAAGTTACAAATTTGGGGACAAGGTGATGATGGGCGTAGGAACAGATTTTCAATTTTTCTTAAATCAAATGGCTAATGGAAACATATACTATGATCCGGGCATAAAAATGGAAAATGTGTCAACTAAGCCTAAAATAAAAAAAAGAAGTCAATTCAGAATCAAATATCAATTTCTAAAAAATTTGTATAAAGAAAGTGATATAATAGATTTGGCTAGCAAATGACAGCTTTGAAAAAAAGCAGCTACTCACCTACAACCATGTATGAAGATTATGCAGTTAATGAAACCATTTTTCATTGGCAGAGTCAGAATTCAACTAAGCCTGATTCGGCGAAAGGATTAAGTTATATTAATCACGAACAGCTTGCCAAAAAAATTCTGCTTTTTGTGCGTGAGCGCAATGAAGATGAAAATGGATTAACCATGGGGTATGTATATGTTGGGCCCGTAAGATTTCAGTCGTATACTGGAAGCCAGCCTATGAGTATCACTTGGGAATTATTAAATCCCATGCCTCCGGGGCTGTTGAATGATTCGAGGAAGTTGGCAGTGGGATAAAAAAATAAAGTCGCTCCTAAAAATATGAACGCAGAAGTTCTCATTAACATATCAAATATACTTGAGCGAGATAATAAGACCTCAACGTATAAGTTTGCCTTGTTACGAGGTGTTATTGATTTAATTCACAAAAAGGCTCCTTTTATCCGCCAGGTAGGGAAAAGGGTTTATTTCCCAATGGGATTTTAGATTTCTAGGGACTATTAAAAAGTGGGCTTGGGAAGAGCTCTGAGCAAAACATAATAATTTTATAAAGTACTATCCTGGTGGTTCACACCCCAAACAGCATAATATTTGTAGTTTAATAAGATTTTATGAAGCAAATACTATTTATACTTTGTGTGGTTTTGTCAATTACTAACCTGCAAAGCCAACCCTATTCAACTGCAAATGCCCACTCCCACAACGATTATGAGCAGCAGCAACCATTTACATTAGCCTATAATGAACTGTTCGGGTCTATAGAGGCAGATATTTTTTTAGTGAATGGAGCAATTTTAGTGGGGCATACTAGTAGCGATTTAAAACCGGCTCGGTCGCTTGAAAAGTTGTACTTAGAGCCTATTGCAGCTTACCATCCAACGAGAAAACTTCAGTTATTGATTGATATAAAATCCGATGCAACCAGCACCTTACAAGTCTTGGTTGAGCTACTGAAAAAATATCCCTCAATTATTGCCAATAAAAATATTCGCATTGTTATTTCCGGTAATGCACCAACGCCGGCGGAGTTTGTTCTATATCCCAATTTTATTTGGTTTGATGGAAGAATTAATACAGAGTATACTGAAGAGCAATTACAAAGAGTTGCCTTATTGAGTGGCGACTTTGGAAATTTTGTTGTTAAAAGAAGATGGCCATTACAGCCCGAAGATGTTGAAAAATTAACAGCAGCCATCAAAAAAGCGCATGATTTGAATAAGCCAATTCGATTTTGGGCCAGTCCTGATTTTAAAGATGCCTGGGAACAGTTTATTCAGTTAAAAGTAGATTTTATTAATACAGACAAAATCAATGAGCTTTCCGACTATATGGTTTCTCGCAATAAAGAGATTCGTCAATTACCTTATAATAGAACAATTCAATCTGCGGGGAAAGTGGTTAGATACGGAAAACCATCGTTGGAAAACCACGCGCTTGATATTGCAAATCTTGCCGATAAAAACCTGGTAGTAGTGGAAGAAAGATATGGTGTATTTGTGTTAGATATTCTGCAAAATAAAGTAGTGGCTGAATGGCGATTTGAGCAAGACCCTTACTTTAAAGGTATGATGAGTACCTATTCCGGTATAAAAACCATTACTATCAACAACCAGGAATATATTCTATGGTCGGCCTCTACAGGAAATACCGCTGCATTAGTAATTGCAGAATGGAATGAAGGAATTAAAAATGTAACCAGTATTCCATTTGGAAAAAAGGAACCTGCTAAAAATGCTTTACCAAATCAAGTGGAGGTAGTTAGAGAGAACAATCAATATTTTATCTATGTAGTGTTAAACGGAAACAACGAGTTGGTAAAGTTGAATTGGGAAACCAAAGCCCTCGTTTGGAAAACCAATACAGGGGTGGCTCCATTTGGAGTAGCAGTCGCAGGAAAAAAAGTTTTTGTAACCAATTGGGCCGGCACAACCGTTACTGATAGCACCCAATCAACTGCAGGGGTTCCCTGGGGGTTGGCTTATACAAGTCCAATAACAGGGGCTACCCAAAATGGTACTATTTCAGTAAACAATAGCGTTACCGGGAAGCTGGAAAAGGAGATCACAGTAGGGCTCCACCCTAATGCAATTATTTCCTCTGCGGATGGCAAATTTATTTATGTGGCCAATGGATCAAGTGATGAAGTGTCGGTTATTAATGCACCAAACAATCTACTTACTGAAAATATTTTTGTAGGATTGGCCGGCAGTAATTTGCAAGGAAGTACGCCCAATGGATTAGCCTTAAGTGTTGATGGCAAAAAATTATATGTTTCCAATGGATTGGATAACGCCATAGCAGTGATTCACTTAGGCAAAAAAAGCGCAACCCTTGGAACCGGCAAAACTTTTATTGAAGGATATATTCCAACAGAAGCCTATCCTGCAGGATTACTAATTAAGGAAAACAAGTTAATTGTAGCTAATTTAGAGTCTGATGGTGCCAATGTGGTGGATGAAAAGAAAAATGCGAGAACCATTCATCAAGAGCTGGCTTCGGTGAGTATTATTCCTTTGCCGAATCAAACGGAATTAATCGCTTTTACTGCCGAGGTTAAAAAACAAAACCTTGTAAACAGGCTAGATCAATTGCTGTTGCCCGCCCGACCCAATGTGGCGCCTGTTCCGATACCAGAAAGACTGGGAGAGCCCTCTTTGTTTAAGCATGTTGTTTATATCATTAAAGAAAATAAAACCTATGATCAGGTTTTGGGAGATGTAAAAAGCGGCAATGGCGATAGCAGTCTTTGTGTTTTTGGCGAAAAGTATACCCCAAATACCCATGCACTCGTAAAGCAATTTGGGGGAATGGATAATTTCCATACATCTGGTAAATCTTCGGCAGAGGGTCATCAGTGGACCGACGCTGGCATGGTTTCGGATTATGTAGAAAAAAATGTGCGGGCTTGGTTTAGAAGTTATCCGCATCGTCAAGAAGATGCGTTGGTGTATAATAAAGCAGGATTTATTTGGAATCATGCTTTAACCTATGGAAAAACCGTACGTGTTTTTGGAGAAGCCTGCGAAACAGAATATGATAAAAAATTAGGCTGGTTTGATTTATATAAGCAATATGAAAAAGGAATAAAACCCACATGGTACAACACCACTACCATCGACAATTTAAAACCCATTATTTCTCCAACTTTTCCAGATTGTGATAATATGGTGTTTAGTGATCAGCAAAGAGCAAGTATTTTTATGGAAGAGTGGAATCAGCTGGCGGCAAAAGATAGTTTACCCAATCTAATGGTGCTGTCACTTCCGAATGACCATACGGCGGGTACTTCACCCAATTTTCCTACGCCCTTTGCAATGGTTGCAGACAATGATTTGGCACTCGGTAGAATTGTTGACATGATTTCTAAAAGTAAATATTGGGATTCTACTGTAATATTTGTTACTGAAGATGATTCTCAGGGCGGTTGGGATCATGTTTCGGCCTATCGAACAGTTGGAATGGTCATCAGCGCCTATACATCAAATAAAATGGTTCATACCTATTATAATCAAGTTTCTATGTTAAGAACCATTGAGCAAATTTTGGGCATCCCGCCCATGAATAGTATGGATGCTACCTCCAGATCTATGAGAGATTGTTTTAAACCAGTAAAAAACAGTACAACGTATACGGCAGTTCCTAATCGAATACCGCTAGACGAAAAAAACAAGTCGTTGTCAAGTTTAAAAGGAATGGAAAAGCGGTATGCAGAAATTTCTCAAAACGAGGTGTTTAACGAAGTGGATGGTGGGCAAGACGAAATGATGAACAAAATTTTGTGGTTTTACGTAAAAGGTTCGGTAAAATACCCTTCAATACAAGTCAAACACTAAAATTAATTATACGGTAACAATCAGATAATTTTTTGGTTTTGATAATGAATGGACTTCCGCTCGGATTAATTTGGGGCATTGTTTTCAGTTTTCTAGAAGGGCGCCGCTTTACAGAAGTGTTGGGAGCTATTATGGCCAGCAGTTTTATTTTTGCATCGGGGGTAGTTAAGGCTGCGGGTAGAATGTTGATAGATAATTTTGGGGTAAGTGATTTCTGGATGCCATTTTTAACGGCTGTATTATTTATACCAATACTTTATGTTGGTATATATATGTTACAACAAATTCCTCCCAGAGATTCGGAAGATGAAATGTATCGAACTAAGCGGAAACCGATGGACGCTGCTGAGAGAAAAGCTTTCTTTAGCTTGTTCGCACCGGGTATCATATTGTCTATTATTACATATGTAGGCCTCACTATTTTTCGTGATCTACGCGATAATTTTGCAGTGGAACTATGGGCGGATCTTGGGTTTTCACATACACCTAAATTACTTGCCTTATCTGAAATACCTATTGCGTTGGGTGTATTAACCATAATTGGATTGATGATATTGATAAAAAACAATCGTATTGCTTTTTATACCAATCAGCTAATTATTTTAACAGGGGGTATTCTCTTGGTGTTGTTTACCCTTCTATTTATGCAACAAAGGGTAAGTGCCTTGTGGTGGATGATTATGATCGGATTCTCGATGTATTTGCCTTATATCTCTTTTCATGTAATGTTTTATGAGCGATGGATTGCCCTTTTCAGAGCTAATAGCAACATCGGTTATCTAATGTATATAAGTGACGCATTTGGTTACTTGGGAAGTACCTTGGTTCTTTGTTTTAAAGGGTCGGGTTATAACCAGCTTCTTTGGGTTCAATTTTTTAGTTATGCAGGAATTGTAATTGGCTTACTAACTGTAATTAGTGCTATATTATCATTACTATATTTTCTGAAAAAAGAAAATCGATTGACTTTCAACAATCACAATAAGATATAATATTTAATAAGCATTTAGGCATATAAAATTCTTTGCATTATTAGAAGTTTTTAATGATTGCCAAATGCGACCCGCCCTGTTAACCTATTCCATGCATGGTTGTTTTACCTTCAAAAATTATGCGTGTGTTTCCTATAACGGTTAAATTCTGTAGTCAAAAATTATTTTAATTATCTGAATATTTGATTCAATCAAATCATTTTGTTGGTCTTATTGATTAGTAGATCGACTATAATTTACGCTCTGTGTTGAGTTTATATAATGTCCATTTCAATTTTAGTGTATTCGAAAAAATCACCCCAAGTTAAGTTTTGGTTAACTTGATGTTGCCATAAAATCATCTCTTTATTAATTAAATGAAAAAACTGAAAATCAATTGATTGTAAAAATATATTTGCTTCTATAAATGTAATTGATAAAACTATTTTATAAATAAAAAAGGATAAAATGAAAACAAGTATTCGAGTTCTAATGTCAGCGTTATGTATTCTTTTCCTAGGTTTCTTAAGTCAAGTACATGCGCAAAGCAATGGTTCCAGCATTAGCGGATTTGTTTTTGGAGAGGGGAAGAAGCCGGTAGAAGGAGCTTCTATCGTAATGAACAACACCAATAATGGGTTTATTTCAACCGCTATATCAGACCAAAAGGGCTATTTTATTGTAAGAGAGTTGCCCGTGGGAATTTATTCAATTCGCATAACTGATATTAATTCTGCGCCTCAGGTAATTAATAGTTTGGTGTTAAACTTTGGAGATCACTTGATATTGCAGAAAATCAATTTAACTGCAAAAAGTAATACGCTTTCTGAGGTGGTTGTTAAGTCTAATAGTTTTATGAACAGTGTAGATAGACTTGGAACCAGTACGGCTGTTTCTAGTAAAACCTTACAAAAACTGCCCAATGCAACTAGGCATTATACAGATATGATGTTCCTGTCTCCTTTGGCAAGTGGATCAACTTTACAGGGATCAAAAGCTGGAGGAGTAGGATATATGCTGGATGGTGTGAGCAACAGAAGAGCAACTTTTGGAAAGGTTACAGATGCTGCTTTTTCCATTTCTTCTGAAACAATCAGGGAGTTTGAAATTTCAACCAATGATTATAATGTAACAGCAGGAAGAGGTTCAGGTGGTTTGGTGAAAGCTATTACCAAATCGGGTACCAATACTTTTGCAGGGTCGGTTTGGGGATATTACGGAGCCAACTCATTAGCGGCAAAAAGAGATGTTAACGGAAACCCCATCACATCTAAATATGAAGTAAAACAATTTGGTGCATTATCTAGTGGACCCATTATTAAAGATAAGCTCCATTATATAGTATCTTATGATGAGTATACCAATACAATACCTTTTCGGGCATACGATTTTAATTTTTCAGGGGCAACCAAGGAACTGGCAGAAAAAAACCTTGGAATTACCGAAGCAAATTTGAAAAGCATTGTTGATATTATGGAAAAGCAATTTGGTTTTCCTGTTATGCAGCAATATGGCGTAATGAATATTATTCAAAAAATTACTCAGGCAACATCAACTCAGAAATGCATTGAAAAGCCAGGTTTAACTGCATTGGTTCTGAATGAAGTGAGCGATACAG
>CAIUKP010000297.1 GCA_903899675.1 uncultured Bacteroidota bacterium
CTTCACATAACACATTAACCTTATAATTCGGTGTGGGTTGGGTTATGCGAGATAGTTGATCGTTTACCAGTAATTTACCCGTTTTTTCCTATCATCTCATCTAACATAGGCCGATAGGCGTGGCCAATTGGGAGGGTGTTATTTCCAATGGTAATTTCGTTTCTGCTGATGGTTTCTACTTGAGAAATCGCTACGATATAAGATCGATGTACACGAATAAAGTCGTTGGCCGGCAGCCGGCTTTCAAAGTCTTTCAGGTTTTGTAAGGTGGTTAGTGGAGATACTTTCCCTTTCAAAAATATTTGGGTATAATCTCTCAAACCCGACAGATATAATATATCCGCCAGCTGAATTTTAATCAGTTTATATTCAGATTTTACAAAAATAAAATTGTTGTGCACGGATGTTGCCAATTGCCGTTCCTGAAAATACATGCGCACCGTTTGAAGCAACTGAAATACTTGCACAAATTCAGCATCCTCTGCAATGCTGGCGAAGCAACCTTTACCCAATGTGGCTGCACTAGAAGATGCAGTGCCCGATACCAGGGAAATCCAAACTGGATAATGCACTGTTCGGTTCCCTGCGGCTGTTATTATTTTTTCAGGAGCAATCAATAAATGATAATCTCCCGCATGAAGCAAGTGTTCGGCTTCCTCTAATGATCCTGTAGCTAACTCTACTGAAAAACCCGGTATATCATTCAGCCTATCAGCCCATCTATTCAATGAAGCTGCAACGGGATGAATGAGAATAATTTGATACATCAGCCGGGATATTTAGCGTAAAAATAGCTTAAAAACACAAAGTCAGCCATTTTTAGCGCTTGCCTACCCGCAATAAAAAACCCCACTACCGGTTAAAGAGTGAGGCTTTCATTTAGCAAGCAATCGTAAATTGGTGTCAATAATAAGCAACTTTTTTGAAAATTGATAATTTATTTACACTTTTTTAAAAAAAGTAGTTCGGATCGGCCAATACTTTATCGCAGATTCTTCTGCGGGCATCTTTGGAATTGAAAGGCGCCACTTTGGTAAAACGCTTGAGTCCGATATGCATCATGTTCAGCTCATCCCCGGAGGCAAAACTGTTGAGGGCATCTTTTCCGGCTTTGTTGATGCGGTCGGCTGCATCGTATAGATAGGTTTGCATAACATCTTTTTCGATATTAACTGCCTCAAGCCCCCTTTCCCCGGCCAACTTCATGGTTCGCAGCAGGGCCGATTCGGCATGGAAGGTTTCAATGGCCATATCGGCTATATTCATCAGCACTTCCTGCTCTTTTTCCAGCTGCATCATTAGTTTTTGAACGGCGGCTCCGGCAACCATCAGAATGGCTTTTTTAAATTGGGCGATGTACTTGAGTTCATTCGCAAAGTCGCCCTCCTCTCCTGCTCCAAAATCGGGAATACTCATCAGCTCTTTCTGAACCGCCATGGCAGGCCCCATCAGGTCGAGCTTACCCTTCATGGCTCTTTTTAACACCATATCAACGGTAAGCAGTCGGTTGATTTCATTGGTTCCCTCATATATCCGATTAATCCGGCTATCGCGATAGGCTTTAGAAATCAGGTATTCATCACTAAACCCGTTACCCCCATGTATTTGAACCCCCTCATCTACCACAAAATCGAGCACTTCACTTCCAAATACTTTCAGCATACTGCATTCGATGGCATATTCTTCGGCTGCTCCCAACAGGGCTTCGGCAAAAGTTTTTCCGCTGGCCGCTAGCTCCTGCTCCTTTTCGTTAATCCAAAATGCGGTGCGGTAAAGGGCAGCATCTGCTACCCAAATTCGGATGGCCATTTCAGCAATTTTATGGCGGATGGCACCAAACTTGGCAATCGGAATTTTAAACTGTTCGCGGGTTTTGGCATAGGTTGCGGCCGTATCAGCAGAGCGACGGGCACCACCCAGGGCAGCAGCACACAATTTTAAACGACCAATATTCAGAATATTAAAAGCAATCAGGTGACCTTTTCCAATTTCACCCAGCACATTTTCTACTGGCACTTTACAATCTTGAAAATACAATTGAACGGTTGAAGAACCTTTGATTCCCATTTTGTGTTCTTCGGGTCCCTGGGTAAAGCCTTCCATACCGCGCTCAATAATAAAGCCGGTAAACTTATCGCCATCTATTTTGGCAAAAACGGTATATAGATCCGCAAATCCGCCATTGGTTATCCAGCATTTTTGTCCATTCAAGATATAGTACTTACCATCTTCACTCAACTTTGCACTGGTTTTAGCACCCAGGGCATCGCTGCCACTGTTGGGTTCTGTTAAACCATAGGCCGCTTTCCATTCACCGGAGCCGAGCTTAGGAATGTACTTTTGCTTTTGCTCGGGGGTACCAAAATATAAAATCGGAAGGGTACCAATACCGGTATGGGCAGCCACCGCAACAGAAAAGGAGAAACCGCCACCTAACCCTTCATTTACTAGGGTAGAAGTGATAAAATCTTTTGCAAGCCCACCATATTCTTCGGGAAGAGAAGTGCTTAATAGGCCTTGCTCACCCGCTTTCTGAAGCAGTGAGGGCATCAATCCGGGCTCCAATTTGTCGATTCGATCAATAATGGGCAGCACTTCGGTGTTCACAAATTGATGGCACATTTCCAATACCATCTTCTGTTCTTCATTAAAATCTTCCCGAATAAAAGTTTGCTCGGGATAGCTTTCGGCGATGATAAATTCTCCGCCGCGTAATGCTTTTGTAGTTAAGGTGGTTTCCATATCAGATTAATTGAGGGATGATACTATTTTATAGTTATTTTATTATACAAGTATACCAACCGTAAGGTTGTCGTAAACACGCTGAAATACGCTTTTCACCACATTAATTTCTTCTCTCGAAATTCCTTCCAACGCTTCGTCCATGGTTTGGTTGGCAATTAGGATGGTCGTTTCTTGCATTTCAACGGCTGCCTGGGTAAGGCATACCAGATTGATGCGTCGATCGGTTTTGGAGGCCATCCGCTTTACCAGTTTCTGTTTCTCGAGGTTATCTATCAAACGGGTGATGCTTGGTTTATCGCGAAATGTGCGGTTACACAGTTCTTGCTGACTTAAACAATCTTCTTTCCACAGATGGTACAATACGCTCCATTGTTCGATGGTAATTTCTAAACCAGCTTGCCGAAAATTCTTCTGCAAACGCCGTGCCACAGCCGTGGAGGCCATGCCATTGATAACGCTGTAAAGCTC
>CAIUKP010000298.1 GCA_903899675.1 uncultured Bacteroidota bacterium
CGATTTAACTACCCTGGGAGTTCAATTTCTGCAAGATACCCGAGGGAATCAATTAATAGACTTCAACACCCTTACTCCCGACGATATTGTGATGATTCCGGCATTTGGCACAACCCTGGCCATTGAAGCCCAGTTAGCCGCAAACGGAATTCCAACTGCTGAGTATAACACTACTTGTCCATTTGTAGAAAAAGTTTGGAATCGCGGCGAGCAAATTGCGGCAAAGGGTTATACGATAGTCGTGCACGGAAAACCCACCCACGAAGAAACCCGTGCAACCTTTTCCAGAGCTGCAGCCCTAACACCTACGGTGGTGGTAAATGATATTCGGGAAGCACAAATACTGGGCGAATTTATTACAGGAAAGCGCCCTGCAATTGATTTTGAAAAAGAGTTTGCCGGCCATTTTTCGGCAGGGTTTGATGCAAAAAAAGACCTGGCTAAAATTGGGGTTATCAATCAAACCACACAACTTTCGAGTGATACCCAGGCTATTGCCGATTACCTAAAGCAAATCATCGTACAGCATTATCAACTGGCCCCCCATCAAGTGCCAGATCATTTTGCAGATACCCGTGATACCCTTTGTTATGCAACAAACGACAATCAAACTGCCGTTCAACATATGCTACTCACCCCGGCCGATCTGGCCATTGTAATTGGGGGGTATAACAGCAGCAACAGCTCTCACCTGGTAGAACTATGTGAACACAAATTACCCACCTGGTTTATTGACTCAGCAGACCGATTACTATCTAACCAACAAATTGAACATCGCCGGTGGGATACCAAAGAACTGATGGTAAGGGAAGGATATCTACCCACTAACAATCCAACCTCCATTTTAATTACCAGTGGTGCCAGTTGCCCCGACGCCGTTGTAGAGAGTGTTATAAGAAAACTGGCAGTCTTTTATCAGGTAGAACCTGCTCTTGAGGAAGTTATTCGAGGATGGTGTGCATAGTTATAGGGTATTTTTTCACATTTGGTAGGAATTTCCTATATTGAAAGAAAAAAACATGCGCCTGTTATTGTTTCTGCTGATTGCCTGTTTAGGAAGTGCCTCTGTGTTTAGTCAAACCCAAATGAGTTCCGGAGGGGTATTAGACCCGCTGCAAAAAGACATGGATATCCGGCATTATTCCATCAATCTGAAAGTAAATACTACTGCCCAATCATTAGAAGGGTTTACAGATGTAGAGATAGCACTGAAATCGGCGGCAGATACGTTGCTTTTGCAATTAATTAATAATTATAGCATCAGTCATGTTTCCATCAATGAGCAACCCGTTAAATTTTCTCATAGTAACAATCGAATTCTACTGTGGGGAAACGGAAAATTTACACCTGGCAAACATACTATTCGGGTTACCTATGCCGGAAAGCCACCCATCGCTGTTCGGCCCCCATGGCAAGGCGGATTCACTTTTACAAAAGATAGTCAGGGAAATAATTGGATGTCTATTAATTGTCAGTTCGAGGGTGGAAAAGTGTATTTCCCCTGTAAAGACCATCCTTCAGATGAACCCAATGAGGGGGTTGATTTTTACATTACCGTTGCAACGGGAGAAGTGGTGGCTGCTGCCGGCATTTTGCAGGAGGTAAAGAAACTGAAAAACGGACTTACCACTTATCATTGGAAAACCCAATATCCAATTAGTAATTATTGTATCCTTTTTAATATAGGTAACTATGCTGTTTTCAAAAGAAATTATACCACGGTTAAAGGCAATACCGTACCCATAGAAATCTACTTACTAAAATCCGACTCTTCCCATGCTACTGAAATATTAGACATCAAAGAAAGAGATACCCGCATTTTAGAAAAATATTTTGGCGAATATCCCTGGGTAAAAGAAAAAATCGGATTGGCATATGTTCCCAACTCGGGTATGGAACATCAAACGATGATAACCTATGGTGATAAGTTCAATTACAAAAAAGTAGGCGGACAAAACTATTCCGATAACCTTTATCATGAATATGCTCACGAATGGTGGGCCAATAAAGTTACCAATCGCGACTGGGCCCATATGTGGATACAGGAGGGTATAGCTACTTATGCAGAAGCACTTGCTTACCGGGAACTTGCGGGAGAAGAAGCTTACCATGAAGTTTTGAGTGGGCATAAAATGCGGGTAAAAAATGCGAAGCCATTGGTGCAGGGGGAAACGGTAAATTCGGTTGACACCTATTCGGGTGATTTATATTTTAAGGGATCTTGTTTTATGCATGCCCTTCGTTTTGTGATGGGGGATAGTATCTTTTTCCCAACGCTTTATCAATTGGCTACCGATAGTGCTTATACTTATTATAATACGGTTACCTCTGCAGAAGTTGAACAACTGTTCAGCAAAGCAGCTGGTAATAATCTCAAGCCCTTATTCGATTTTTATCTACGCAAAACCGAGGTACTTCAGTTCAGTATTAAAA
>CAIUKP010000299.1 GCA_903899675.1 uncultured Bacteroidota bacterium
GGCCGAAGCTAAAAAACTGGAAAAAAAGATCCGAAAAAATCAGTTCGACTTCCAAGATTTTATGGATCAGCTTCAGCAGATTAAAAAGATGGGTAACCTGAAAGATTTGATGGGTATGATACCGGGTATGGGCAAGGCGATGAAAAATATCGACATCAACGACGATGCCTTTACCGGAATTGAAGCCATTATTCAATCAATGACCCCGGAAGAGCGCTCCAATCCGGATTTATTAAACCCCTCCCGCAAAAACCGCCTGGCTAAAGGCTGCGGGAAAGATATTCAGGAAATAAACGCCTTTATGAAGCAGTTTGAGCAAATGAAGCAAACCATGAAAATGATGAATAATATGCCTGCAGGCGGCTTTCCCGGAATGCGGGGTATGCGCAAGTAGCCGATTTTTGTGTAAAAAAACACAAAATTCCTCCGTTCTTTTGTCTATTTACCTAATTCACCCTACATTTGCCATCCGGTTATTTTTAACCGATTCGAAACCTATTGTTTAACGCCTATAAATTTCTATTTAACATGGCAGTCAAAATCCGTTTACAAAGACACGGAAGTAAGAAGAGACCTTTTTACTTTATCGTAGTGGCCGATGGCCGTTCACCCAGAGATGGTAAATTCATTCAAAAAGTAGGTACCTACAACCCACTTACCGTTCCTGCTACCATTCAGCTCGATCGTCAGAAAGCACTCGAGTGGCTCAACAAAGGCGCACAGCCTACCGACACAGTTCGACGTATTTTATCCTTCAAAGGAGTATTGTACCTGAAACACCTGTTGCGTGGCGTAAAATTGGGCTTGTTTGATGAAGCTGCTGCAATGGAAAAATTCCAGGCATGGCACAATGAGCACGAAGCCAACATTTCCCGTCGCTCTGATGCACACAAAAGCAGCCAGCGCGCAAAGAAAGCCTATGTGCCCGTAGTAAAAAAAGTAGAAGCCGTTGCTGAAGTTCCAGTAGAAGCACCAGTAGAAGCACCAACAGAAGCTTCTTCAGATGCACCTGCAGAAGCGTAAGCCGTTCGCATCATAAAAGTGTTACCAAAACCCGAAATCTTGTTTCGGGTTTTGTTTTTGATACCCTTTCTCCCCGTAAATATTTAAATACCTTTACGGGTAATAGCAACTATGGCAACAGATTCTTATATACATATTGGTAAAATAGTAGCTCCCTTTGGTGTGAGTGGACAATTAATTTTACAGCATGTATTAGGAAAAAAAACGCAATTTCCTAATATAGCGGTTGTGTTTATTGAAGAAATAAAGGGGTCGTATTTGCCGTATTTTTTAGAAAAAGCGCAGGCTAAATCGCACGATGAGAGCATCCTTCAGTTAGAAACCATAATAACCCGGGAAGCTGCACAGCGTTTGTGTACCCGACCCATTTGGTTGCTGGAGGCTGATTTTAGAAAACTGGCCGGAAAAACGGCACCCATAAGTTTGTTGGGGTATAGTGTGATGCAGGAGGGTGAAAATCTGGGCGAAGTAAAAGAAGTAATCGAACAGCCGCACCAGGTTTTACTCACCATTCTTTGGCAGGGAAAAGAAGCTTATATCCCTTTGCACGCAGAAACCCTGCAAGCGATTGATCATACCCGGCGGGAAGTTAAGGTGGTGTTGCCCGATGGGTTATTAGATATTTACCGGTAAACTAACCGAACCTTATGCATTCCCCACATGTGTATTCCAAACTAATTACTGTATTGCCCGAACATATCGACGAACTTCAGCATGTAAATAATGTCCAATACCTACACTGGATGATGGAGTCTGCAGCTGAGCATTGGCAAAGCAGGGCATCTGAAAATCTGATGCAGCAACTGGTTTGGGTGGTAAAAGCGCATGAAATCAATTATCTGGGTGCTGCAAAACTGGGTGATCAGTTATTGCTTACCACTTACACCGGAGAATATACCGGTGCCGGTTGGTGGCGGCATTTTTCTATTCGGCAAAATACAGGTGCGCAAGAGCTGGTTGTTGCAAAAACCCTTTTTGTATTGTTGAATAAAGCATCCCGAAAACCTCAGCGAATAGGCACGGAAGTTGTACAAATTTTTATAGACGCAGGTTAGTTAGATCGGTTTGAAACCTATGGGTACCCCTCAGCGATATATTGCACATTTTGATCTCGACTCCTTTTTTGTGAGTGTAGAAGTGTTGCTGAACCCTGCGCTGAAAGGCAAACCAGTAATTGTAGGAGGTTCAGCCGAAAGGGGAGTTGTGAGCACTTGTAGTTATGAAGCCAGAAAATTTGGCGTAAAGAGTGCCATGCCCATGAAAACAGCCTTGCAACGCTGTCCGCAAGCAATAGTAGTGCAGGGTGCTTATGCCAATTATGCGCAGTATTCGGCAATGGTTACCGATATAATTGCCAACCGGGCCCCCTTATTCGAAAAAGCTTCTATCGACGAGTTTTATATTGATCTTACTGGAATGGATAAGTATGATGACCCTTTTCAGTGGACCATCCGCCTGAGAGACGAAATCATACAAATCACCGGCTTGCCAATTTCCTTTGGATTGGCAGGCAACAAAATGGTAGCTAAAATTGCTACCGACATGGCCAAGCCCAATGGGTATATTCAGGTGCCACCAGGAAAAGAAAAAGAATTTCTGGCACCCTTGCTGGTAAGCAGAATCTCCGGAGTAGGTGAGCATACCCTGCAAATATTAGAATCGATGGGCGTTCATACAATTCAACAATTATCCCAAACACCCCGGTCGTTGTTGATACACCGATTGGGTAAAATGGGTGAGTCACTTCATGAAAAGGCCCAAGGGATTCATACTTCCCCGGTGCAACCCTTTCATGAAGCCAAGTCGGTTTCTTCTGAACATACCTTTGAAGAAAATATTACGGATACAGAAGCACTCATTACCGAATTGGTTCGGTTAACCGAAAAGGTAGCGTATTCGTTGCGGCAAGATGGACAATTGGCGGGATGCATCGCCGTAAAAATCCGCTATCCCGATTTTGAAACCCATAGCCGCCAAACCACAATCACCCCTTCTTGCCGCGATGATGAGTTTATTCCCGCAGCTATTCAGTTGTTTCAAGATCTTTATGCTACCGGAACCCCCGTTCGGCTATTGGGGGTTAAACTAAGCGAATTCACCCGTGAACCCATTCAGCCCAGCTTATTTGAAGATGCTGCTAAAAAGCAACACCTCTATCAGGCCATCGATGATGTAAAAAATAAATTCGGAAAAACAGCACTGCAAAAGGCCAGAACTGTGAAGAAAAAAAATAATGATACTTAATAGTCTACTTATTTAGTAGGATTTTGTATATTTGCTTTTTAAACAGTTAATATATGAGTTTACGATTGGGCGATATAGCCCCTAATTTTTCCGCGAACACTTCCGAAGGAGTTATTGATTTTTACGAGTATCTTGGCGATAGCTGGGGGGTATTATTTTCCCATCCTGCCGATTATACCCCAGTTTGTACCACCGAATTGGGAAGAACCGCCTCCCTAAAAGATGAATTTGAAAAGCGCAACGTAAAAGTGCTGGCTTTAAGTGTTGATAGCCTTGCCAGACACGAGGGATGGATAAAAGACATCAATGAAACCCAGCACACACAGGTAGCATTTCCCATTATTGCCGATGAAGATAAGTCTATCGCTCATGCTTATGATATGATTCATCCCAATGCATCCGAAACAACCACCGTTCGGTCGTTATTTATTATTGGGCCCGACAAGAAAATAAAATTACAAATCACCTACCCGGCTTCAACCGGCAGAAATTTTGTAGAAGTATTACGGGTGATTGATTCGCTTCAGTTAACGGCCAACTTTAGTGTTGCTACTCCGGCCGACTGGAAAGAGGGAGAGGATGTGATAGTAGTTCCTGCGGTTTCTACCGAAGATGCTATTAAAAAATTCCCTAAGGGAGTAAATATTGTTAAGCCCTATTTACGCTATACTCCACAGCCGAAAAAATAATTGTTTTTTGTTTGTACTTGTAAGCGGCCCCGATGTCTATCGGGGCTTTTTTATTTTATTGGGGGCACCATTTTTCTAATTGTTGCAGCGTAGCTCTCAAATCTTTGGGAACAGGGGCTTGGATGGTATATTGTTTTTCGTTCCAGAGGAAAGTAAGTTGCTCGGCATGCAATCCCAGCCGATGTAAAATAGGCCGCTCAGCATCTTCCATTTTAGAAAGTTTGAACTTTTTCTTTAAAGAAGACAGTAGTATGGGCGCCCCATCTCCATACCAAGCATCGCATACGATTGGGTGACCGATGTGTTGCATATGAAGCCGAATCTGATGGGTTCTCCCCGTATGTATCCGGCACCTCAACCAACTATATCCTTTAAAGGAAGCAACTACTTCATAATCGGTATGGGCAGCTTTGCCTTTTGCATGGGTGATCATTCTGCCGGCCTTTCCAGGATGCTCCATCATCGGGGCCAGAATGCTGTCTTTGGGATTGATTAAATTTCCCATCACCAATCCGAGATAATATTTTTCAATTTCTCTGCCTTCAAAAAGTGCCGACAATGCCTGGTGTGCTTCTGGTGTTTTGGCAAATACAATCACCCCACTGGTTTCTCTGTCTATCCGGTGAACGGTATAGATGGATCCATATTGCTGTTTCAGGGCATCTTTAAGGGAGGGTTCTTGGCCCAAACGGTCGGGAATACTTAATAGTCCGGCCGGCTTATCCACCGCTACCCAATCTGGAGTTTCTTCCAGTATATTCCACTTCATCATTCGGGTCGTGCATTTTTGGCGGGTGCAGATTTTCTAAGGAAAGCCTGGTTCATGTATTTGAGTAGTCGTACCTCTTTTTCTTGCAGTATGCGCCACTTACCTCTATCTACATTCTTCTTGGTTAAATTGGCAAACATCACCCGGTCTAGTCCTTTTACTTCATACCCCAGGTGTTCGAACATTCGGCGTACAATTCTGTTTTTACCGCTGTGTATTTCTATACCGATGATATTTTTTTGTTTGGCATCCGCATAGCCGGCAGCATCGGCTTTTACCGGACCATCTTCAAGGGTGATACCGGTTAACAGTTGATCCAGATCTTTTGCGGTTACGAGTTTATCTAAAGTTACCTCGTATATTTTTTTTACTTCAAAAGAAGGATGAGTAAGTTGCTGGGCAAGTTCTCCATCATTGGTAAGTAAAAGAACGCCGGTAGTATTTCTATCTAACCTACCTACCGGATACACTCGTTCCAGCGTGGCTGCTTTAACCAGTTCGAGTACTGTTTTTCTGCCTTCCGGGTCGCGGGTGGTGGTTATAAAATCTTTGGGTTTATTCAGCAGAATGTACACCAGATTGTGTTTCAGTTGCAACGCTTTGCCACCCATGGTTACTTTCTCTTTACCTGAAACTTTATACCCCGGTTCATAAACGATATCGCCATTTACGGTAACCTTACCCTGTTTGATTAAATCGGCGGCTTCTCTTCGTCCACAAATACCACAATGCGCTATAAATTTATTCAGCGGCATCATTTCGCTGCTTGCCGTCGCTGGCTTTTCTGGGGCTGCTGCGGGAGAGCGCTTATTTCGGGCGGGTTCTACTGGGCGGGTGGTTCCATAAGCTACGGGCTTGTTGCGGGGAGGATATTTACCAGAAGGGGTTCTTCTTTTTTCAGAGGGATCGAAGGCTTTCTTTTCGGGGATAAGACCC
>CAIUKP010000300.1 GCA_903899675.1 uncultured Bacteroidota bacterium
ACAGGTATTCGAATGGCCCAATAATCGGCAGTTGATGATTCCAATCAGAGTAAATAAAGGAATTACTGTAAATGCATTAGTCGGAAATCAAAGCCTACCCTTTCAAATTAAAGATAATCAATTGATTATTGATGTTCCTTCAAAAGCTCTTAATAATTGGGTGTCTGTGATTCGTGTTACTGTTGAATAATCATTTTGATTTTTACCAGTTGGGATATATGTATAATTTTGAATTATTCAATCATTTCGGGTTAGGTGTAAGCAAGTAGGTTGAATTAATTTATTCAATCAGTTATTATTGTTGTAGTATGCGTATTATTTTTTTAGTAGTTTTTTTTGAATTGATAGGTTTTGTTAGGGGTTTTGCCCAAATTAGCGAATTAGACTCTGTGGTGGTTAGTGCCACTTTTATCCCGCAAAAAGACTATACAACAGGAAGAAATATTGTTACCCTACTCGGTGCCGATATGAATAAACTTCCGGTTAGTAGTATCGATGAGTGGCTGCGATATGTGCCAGGAGTGGAAGTGCAACAAAGGGGCCCACAGGGGGCACAAAGTGATATCATAATCCGAGGTGGAACCTTTCAACAAGTTTTGGTGGTTCTGGATGGCATTCGATTAAATGATCCACTTACGGGTCATTTCAGCACCTATATTCCTGTTCATCCTGAGGATATTGAGAAAATCGAAATTATAAAGGGAGCTGCTGCTGCAGTGTATGGAGCAGATGCGATTGGTGGCGTGGTAAATATAATTACAAAGCTTGGTAGCGCCCAAAAAGATAGCACCCCTCTTTCTATTTCGGGCAGACTTCAATGGGGTAATCAATCCCTGGTAAATCGGCAATTTCGCGTAGCAGGTAAAATTGGCAAGGGTAGATTTAGTGTTGCTGAGATGAAAAATAAAGCCGCAGGTTATCCTTTACGGGGGACTAATGGTTTTTTTGATAACCAAACTATTTCTGTAGCATATGCCGGAAATATTGCAAACAAATGGCAGCTTCAGCTTCGATATGCAAAGGATAGTCGAGATTTTAATTCGCAAAATTTTTATACGCCTTTCCTTTCAGATACAGCAAAGGAAAAAGTTGTTTCCGACTGGCTCCGGGTTGGTGTTGTTCGTTCGGGTTCTCATTCAACTTTCACAGCTGAGGGGTCTTACAAAATTTTACGTGATCAGTTTCAATTTAATCCTTCCGGTTCTCCCAATTTGAATACAACCGAATTATACATTGCCCAAACCAAGCTGAGTAATACAATCAATCAAAACAATAGCCTGGTTACTGGCATACAATATTTTTATAAAAAAATCATGTCCAATGATCGGGGAAATCATTCCCTAGCGCATGCGGGTGGATATTTGATTCTTTCCCATCAACCTTTGCCTCGCTTACATATCAGTGAAAGTGTTCGGTTAGATTGGGATGAGAGTTATGGGTGGCAATTGCTTCCTCAATTAAATGCAGCGTATGCAACAGGATCTTTTACCGGTAGAGCCTCAGTAGGGAAGGGGATACGGGATGCCGATTTTACCGAACGCTATAATAATTATAACAAAGTACTCGTAACTGCCGGTAACATTGGAAATCCTCAACTTCAGCCAGAAAAATCGTGGAATTATGAGGCAGGATTCGATTACCGGTTATTAAGACAACTGAAAATGAGTTTTACAGCTTTTTTTAGAAATCAGCAAAACCTGATTGACTGGACACCTACTCCTTTTACACAAATTCCGCGTACCACCAACCTATTACCAAGCGGAAACTATGCCCTTGCCACCAATTTGTGGGAGGTTACTACCAAGGGGTTGGAACTGGATTTTCAGTATGTAAAAAAAATCGGTAAAAATAAACAGCTCACCTTACTTTCCGGATTGGTTTGGATGGAATCACTCAGTAATGAACAAACCCCTTCATTCTATTTATCTTCCCATGCCCGATTCTTATGGAATACGCAATTAATTTGGCGGGTGGGTGCTTTTGAAATAGCCGTTACATCTGTATATAACGAGCGAAATGCACAACAGGCAACGGCTATCAAGGCCGCAATTACTCCTTCTTACTTTTTGCTGAATAGCCGGATGTCTTTTTTTACCTATCATCAGAAACTATCACTACAGTTTGACTGTAACAATATCACCAATACTCAATACAGTGATTTGTTGGGGGCAGCCATGCCGGGAAGATGGGCTTCTGCGGGCTTGTATCTTACATTATAAGGAAATTTTGTTGAAGGACTGCTCTTTCTAAATGAATGAGAGTATTGTTGATACTTCATTCATGAGCCTGATCCAACATCAAGGCACTTATTAAGCAACGGATGTTTTCCGATTAGGATTTTATATGTTGAGCGCCCTGAATTAACTTTTTTTCAACTATTTCTTGGATATTTCTTTTAACTTGTACACAAAATCTACGCAATGAAAAAAGCTGGGTTAGGTATTTGTTTTTTGCATGTTCTTATTGCTAGTTTCGCTCAATCAATCCCTGATTCTATTGCCATTAAAAAATTATTAACGCTGGAAGGACTAACCTGGCGAACTGGTAATCAAGTGGCTCATGCCAATTGTTGGTTGGAACAACCCAATAATTTTGTTTTAGTATCTACCGGAAAGGGTGCTGTAATGGAGGTTAATCCCAGTTTCATATTACATCCTTCCCCGGAGTTTATTGGTTCGGGTGGATTTTCAATTCATACTAACTATACATTTAGTATTCATCAGAACACTGCTTGGGTTAAACATGACGAGGTTTCCATTTCAAAAGAAGGGGTACGTGCTTATTCTAAAGAACTACGCGTACTGGAAAAAAAAGCAGACAACTGGAAATTGGTAGGGCAGTCCATACACAGTTATCAACCTGAAAAAAATATAAATCAGCGGGACACGGTTTCTTATGTGCAATCAGTAGATATTTATACTGGAGAAATAGAAGTTTTGGAAAGCTTAGAAGGGCATTTCGAAGCCCCCAATTGGCATCCCGATAATTATTTAATCATCAATAGCTATGGAAAGTTGTATACCTATGATTTGCCAACCAAAAAAATGAGCCTTCTTAACACAGGCTTTGCCAATTCCTGCAACAACGACCATGGTATTTCGCCCGATAAAAAAATGCTGGTAATCAGTAACTCAACTCATCAGGATACGGGGATAGCAGCGTATAAGTCTGCCATTTATACCCTTCCCATCCAGGGAGGTACGCCCCGTTTAATCACTAGAAAAACGCCTTCGTATTGGCATGGATGGAGCCCTGATGGTAAAACCCTTACTTACTGTGCAGAGCGAAATGGTAATTATGATGTGTATACTATTCCGGTAACAGGTGGCGAAGAAAAAAGAATTACTACCTCCGAAGGGTTAGATGATGGACCTGAATATTCTCCAGATGGACAATACATTTATTATAATTCATACAAAACCGGGCATATGCAAATCTGGCGCATGCGGCCGGATGGTTCTGCTCAGGAACAGTTGACTTTTGATGATCAATCGAATTGGTTTGCGCATCCCTCTCCGGATAATCAATGGATTGTATATATAGCGTATATGTCGGATGAAAAACAGTCACATTTATTTGGCAAGCAGGTGCAATTGCGGTTGATGAATCTGAAAACAAGACAAATCAAAAACCTAACCCCTGTTTTTTTTGGGGGACAAGGCACAATCAATGTGCCTTCTTGGAGTGCGGATAGTAAAAAAGTTGCTTTTATAAGTTATTCCATCAAATAAACCCTCAAATCAATCTATATGAGTAATAGTAATAAAAATGCAAGACGGAAATTTCTTCAGCAAATAGGTGCTACCGGCTTATTGGCAGCATCTACGCCCTTTACTTCACTAACATTGAGTGCAAAAGCCGATGAACGCATTTTGCAGTATGATAGAAAAATAGCTTCGAACGACAAAATTCGAATTGGTGTGATTGGGTATGGGGTTCAAGGCCATTTCGACCTCAGAACTGCATTAAAAGTTCCCGGAGTTGAACTAGCGGGTATTTGTGACTTATATCAGGGACGACTAATTAATGCGAAAGAGCAATTTGGTGAAGGTTTGTATTGCACCAATAATTATAAAGATTTGCTAGACCGCCCCGATATAGATGCTGTACTAATTTGTACCACCGATGTTTGGCATGCCCGCATTACACTGGATGCATTGGCAAAAGGGAAGCATGTGTACTGCGAAAAGCCCATGGTATATAAAATAAGTGAGGGCTATCCGGTTGTAGCCGCTGCCCAAAAATCAGGTAAAGTGTTACAGGTAGGTAGCCAGCGGGTTAGCAGCATTGTTTATCAAAAGGCAAAGGAATTATTGGCTGCCGGTGAAATTGGACAATTAAACATGGTGAATGCGGTGTATGACCGACAAAGTTCTATAGGCGCCTGGCAGTACACCATCCCTTCGGATGCTGATCCCATTACTACTAACTGGGATACATTTATTGAAGCCACCGAGAAAATGGCATATGACTCTAAAAAATTCTTTTGGTGGCGGGCATTTAAAGAGGTAGGCACGGGTGTTGCCGGTGATTTATTTATTCATTTATTAAGCGGTTCCCATCTGATAACCAATTCTAAAGGCCCGGAAAGTATCTTTAGTACAGGGCAATTAAGTTATTGGAATGATGGAAGAAATATGCCGGATGTAATGTCGGGTGTGTTACAATATCCCCAAACAGCCGTTCATCCTGCATTTTTAATGTCGTTACAAGTGAACTTCATCAGTGGCACGGGTGGACAAGAAGTGATTCGATTGGTTGGGTCGGAAGGCGTAATGGATGTGAATGGGAATAATGTAACCATTAAACATAGTATCATGCCCGAAGCACCGGGGTTTGGTGGATACGATTCGTTGTTTACCTTTTCAAAGAGCATGCAGGAATCATTACAAAAAGAGTATTCGGCTAAATGGACTGCTGAACAAAAGCGAAAAAAGGTGAAAGAAGACATTGTTTATAAAGCCCCTCCTGGGTATGATGATCACTTAGATCATTTTACTAATTTTTTTGATGCTATCCGAACAGGTAAGCCGGTGATTGAAGATGCCAGTTTTGGTTTTAGAGCAGCCGCTCCTGCATTAGCTTGTAATGAAAGTTATTTTTCTAAAAAAATTATTCAGTGGGATCCTGAGAATATGAAAGTAAAAAAATAATATCCATCCAAATATTGAAAGGGTAGGGGATGACTGAAATAAGTTTTGATAGAGCAATTGAGTTTGCCTTTAAGAGAACCCAATACATTGCTGCATGGGTTTAAATTTTGTAGGCAAGTTGAAAGCAGTATGTAACCCAAAAATTCTTTTTTTATTAAATACAAATACCATTTTATCATTTTAAACTAACAATCATGCGAAAAATATTTTACCTCTTTATGATGCTTTGTATGAGTTCAGTTATTCATGCTCAAACAGCCCCCGCTAAAAAAATGGATCCCAATAAAAAGGTATTAGTAGTTGAAGCGTCTTGCGGGGAATGTCAATTTAAAATGAAAGGAAAAGGCTGTTCGCTCGCCATAAAAATGGATGGCAAAAACTATTTTTTAGCCAATGCCAATATCGACGATTATGGAGATGCCCATGAAAAAAAAGGATTCTGTAATTCCATCAGAAAAGCAAAAGTGCAGGGTAAGGTGGTAGATGGAAAGTTTGTAGCAAGCTATTTTGAGTTGATTGATTAGTGCTGCTATAATCGGCTATAGTATTTAATAATCGTAGTAAAAACTACAGTTGATGTATCAATTAGGCTTTACCTAAATAAAAAAATCGCTGTAAACTCAATATTTACAACGACTTTCTTATTTCTAGTGTGATCCCGCTGGGACTCGGACCCAGGACCCATACATTAAAAGTGTATTGCTCTACCAACTGAGCTACGGAATCATCCTGATTAAGCTCTTCAGCTCTTTCGGAGTGCAAAAATAGGGATATTCAAAAATTCACCAAATATTTATATTCTTATTTCCCCGTTTTACCCACATTCTTATCTATATAAGCAGAATAAAGAGTTTATTTTTGTTAATAAATTCAATTAGTATGTCTGCTTTTTCTAATAAAGTGGTTGTTATTACAGGGGGTTCTGATGGTATTGGCAAGGCATTGGTGCAGCTTTTTTTAGCCCAAGGTGCCAAAGTAGCTACCTGTGCACGTA
>CAIUKP010000301.1 GCA_903899675.1 uncultured Bacteroidota bacterium
AATCAATTAAGGGGCACCCGTATGCAGGCTTTATTTGAAGATGGAGAAATGTATTTTATGAGTGCCAAAGGGAGCGCCGAAAATGTGTATTATTTTCAGGATGAGCAGAAGCATTTTATTAGCGTGAATAAATCTACCTGCGACGTAATCAATATTTATCTAGAAAATAATAAGCCGAAAAAAGTATCTTTTTTAAATAAGTATGAAGGTACTGCCTATCCCATGCGAAAAGCCGATCACGAAAGTCTGAAACTTCGCAAATTCAAGTGGCTCGATTCGATAAGACCAAAAAGCAAAGCAGATCTGTTGCAATATGCCCCTGTAGTTATTCCCCTGGCAGAAAAAAATACTTCGAATGACAATCCCAACAACAAATAGCTGGAAAAAGAAACTGGATAGTTTTCTGCATAGTAACCAGTCGATTGGTATTACTTTATTAGCCTGTACGGTAGTTTCTTTGTTATTAGCGAATTGGCAATTTTCTACCAAAACCTATATGGGTTTATGGAATATTTCTTTTGATGGAACCCTTGATCATCATGGTCACCTTTTTTTTCTTTCACTACCCAACTCCCCTTCGCTGGTGATTAATGATTTTTTGATGGCCATTTTCTTTTTTCTGGCAGGGATGGAAATTAAGCGGGAGTTGGTTACGGGCGAATTGTCTTCAGTAAAAAAATCCCTGTTGCCCATTTTTGCTGCTATTGGTGGCATGTTAGTGCCCGCCTTATTGTTTGCTATGATTGCTAGGGGCAGTAGTTATATGCCGGGCTGGGCGATACCAACTGCTACTGATATCGCTTTTACTTTGGGTGTGGCGTCTTTATTGGGTAAGCGGGTTCCTGCAGGGTTAAAAGTATTTATCACGGCACTGGCCATCATTGATGATTTAGGTGCTATATTGGTGATTGCTATTTTTTATGGAGGTTCACTGCATTGGTTATTCCTACTGGGGGCAGCAATAATTACTGTAGTCATTCATCAACTAAATAAACGAAAAATAGCATTTGGATGGCCGCATTTTTTACTGGGGTTGGTTTTATGGTATTGTATGTTCAATTCCGGTATTCATGCCACGGTAGCAGGGGTAGTATTTGCCATGTTGGTTCCGGTTCCCTTATTGCCTTCTTACGAAAAAGCATTTCATACGCCTGTATACTTTATCATTCTTCCCATTTTTGCACTGGCCAATACTGCCATTGTTTTTCCGGCTGATCCCCTTCATTCCTTATCTGGACCTCTCAGTTTAGGTATTATAGCCGGATTGGTGTTGGGTAAACCCTTGGGCATTTTTCTTGCCTGCTATTTTTTAATTTCAAAAAAATGGGCGCAATTACCCGATGGAGTAAATTGGCATAAACTGATTGGTGCTGGCATGTTGGCAGGTATTGGATTTACCATGAGTATTTTTATCTCAGCCCTGGCATTTACCGATTCAGCAACGGAAGATATCGCGAAAATGTCGGTGCTGGTTGCTTCTTTGTTGGCGATGGTGCTGGGATATGGATGGCTCAATGCTGAGAAAGGACCAATAAAAAGTATTGAAATCAATTAACCGCATTAATAAATCGATTTCAATACTTTTCTTCTCAATCATTAATATCCTAATCCCCAATCCCTTCCCTTCATAATTGCAGGCACACCGTCTTTAATCCATTTGGCGGGTGAATCCCCTTTGAGTAAGTAATCGAAGAATTGCTGTTCGCGGATTTGAATGTCTTTCCGGTTCTTTCTTTCGGCCAGGTTATGTACCTCATTATTGTAATTTAACATCCAAACTTTTTTGCCCAAACGCCGCATGCCTGCATACATTTCTATACCCTGATACCAAGGCACTGCATCATCAGCATCATTTGCCATAATAACCAACGGGGTAGTAACTTTTGGCAGGGAAAACAGCGCTGAATTTTTAATATACAATTCCGGTTTTTCCCAAAGCGTTGCTCCTATGCGGGATTGCGTTTTTTCGTATTGGAACTGGCGTACAATACCCGGTCCCCATCGAACACCTCCATAAGCACTCGTCATATTCGCCACTGGAGCACCTGCCCAGGCAGCTTTAAACAAGTTGGTTTTGGTAATCAGGTAAACAATCTGAAAACCTCCCCAACTTTGTCCTTGTAAACCCATTCGGGTACTGTCTATATAACCTTCCTTAACCACAGCCCTTGTTCCACTCATAATATAATCGTAAGCGCCCTGACCAGGATAGCCGGTTTTATACCAGATATCCGGAACAAATACCACATAGCCTCTACTCACAAAGAAGGGAATATTTAAACGGGAGGGAGTGGGTGAAGGAGCCTGATAATTATATAAAGTATTATTATTTCTTTCGTAGAAATAAACAATCATCGGATACTTTTTAGATGGATCAAAATTTTCGGGCTTATACAATATCCCTTCTGTTTCCTTTCCTGTGTATGCCTTCCATTTGAATATACTGGCGGTTCCCCAAATATATTGTTGTTGTTGTGGATTGATTTCACTCAGCCGTTCTTGTGCAATTCCCTCCTGTAATGCATATACATCGGGTGACTGTTGAAAAGTTTCTTTCGTAAATAAATAAACAGGTGCATTTTTCGCCTTCACAACAGAAGGGCTCACAGAAACTGGCTCTTTGATTAATTCTTTTGTTTGCAGGGTAGCAAGTGATAGGGTTGCCAGTCCGCTGCTCTTATCTTTTTCATCAAAACTTCTTAGTAGTAAAACAGCATTATCGCTAAAATATTTTTCATCCCGGTCGGTAGCAATAAATCGGTATTGAATCTTTTGCGAACGACCTTTGGTAAGGCAAACTGATTTTTCTTTTCCACTGGGATCCACTTTCCAGATATCATATTTATCGTACAACAATAAATATTGATCGTTCGTGGTCCATTTTAACCAACCTTCTGCATTTGGATCATCGGGCACATCATTTTCTTCATCGTATAATGGATAAGGAATGTCTTTTGCGAAGGCATTGGTTTTTCCGGTAAGTGCATCGTAGTGATAGTAGGTCTTTTTCGGTTCATCATACCAAACCAGTTTATCGCCAGCAACGGAAGGACTAATCAAGCTGCCTTTCATGTTTTTTTCAATAAGAGTGCTATTGCCGGATTGGGGATTAACCCGATATAAATCGTTCAGTACATATCCCTGCCATTGGGAGGCGATTCTTTTGCCGGTATCGCAGGAGGCATAAAAATGATTGCCCTCCCCTTCTGCAGTTGGCCATACGGTTCTTAGGGCTGAATTACCAATAGGAATCACTTGTTTGGTAGAAAAATCATATCGAGCCAAAAACGAACGATTCAGATCGGTGGATAAACTTTTTAATTGTGCCGGTTGAATTTGGTCGTCGTTATAGTGCCAAACATCAACACTTACCCTTTCGAATTCGGGTAAGGAAGTGTCTTTGGGAGGAAGTTGCAGTGCGGTACCAAAGAATAACTGATTACCCGATTTGCTGAAAAACATATTGTCGCCCCCCATTCTTCGCAGGGGTTGTTCGTTACGGGATACGGCCGATTCGGCAATTACATATCCGGCGGGCATTCCGGGAGTGTTGCGGGTTGCGATTAGTTGGGCACTGTCGTTACCTGTTTTAAAATGGTACAATTGATAAAATTTCTGCAAGGCTTTAGCACTACTATCTTTTTCAACAACAAAAGCAACCTGATTGCCTTCTTCATCCATTACATACGATTTGGCATCATTGAATCCGGTAAGTATGGTTTGGTCATTCAGCGAATTCAGGTTAACCAGGTGAATGGAGTTTTTCGTTTTCGCATCGCTATTTTTGCGGGTTTTCTCGTAGAGCAAACTATTTCCTTTTTTGCTAAACATCCATTCAGCCACCAGCGGATACCGGTATTCTTTGCCAGTTAGATAATTTAAAAGAACAAGTTCAGTACCTTCTTCAATGGGTTCAACATTATTATTGCCATTTACTCTTGGCGAAGTAGCGGGTTTTAGCACTGAAAGCCCTAAAGTAGTAACATCGTTTGCTTTTTTACGTACACTATCCGCGGCTCTAGATAAGCTATCGGCTAATTGTATTAATTTATTCAAACGAGTTAAAGAATCTGGCATAGCCATAGTGGGTGGAGTTAAGGGTAATGGTTTTTCCATCCAATAGGCCAACCATCCGCCACCCCCTTCTTCTGGAAAGCGATATTGCTTTACTTGTACAATTTTGCTGAGTTGCTGGGTAGTTAGGTTAAAAATTGCCAGACTGTCTTTGGGCATTTCCTCGGGCTTTTTCTTTTTTATTTTGGCATCACGGGTAGCCGCAAATGAGGGTCGAATTTTACATACCAACATCGCATTATCCGAAGAAAAAGCAGCCCCATATCCCCTGGGAATGGTTACTACCATTTTGCCATTCGATTCTTTCAAATAGAGCATGGCATCTCCTTCCTGGGGTGTAACCGTATACACCACATATTTTCCATGGTTACTGATGGCTTTTTCACCAATACTTTGCCATCCATCATACACGGAATGATCCATCGGTTTTTTCTGTGCACTGGTTGAAAAACCAACCAGTAAACTTACACTCAGCAGGAGGAATCGATTCATAAAGAGTTTTTGTGTAGGTAATTAAAAAAATTGCAACTTGTAAATAAATATTTATTAACAGGTAAAATAAAAATTGTCTGAAAATAACTAAACATTCAACAAGATGGTTTGTTTTATGAAAAAAACCAGTACTAATATATGAAATACTTTATTTTTTTGATAGCTGGGGTATTCCTTTGTTTACAAATTTCAGCACAATCTACTGGTATTGTTTCGGGAAATGTAATTGATAAAGTATCTCAACAGCCCATTTTGGGAGCATCAATACAGTTGGTAGGTATCAAAAAAGCCGTTATTTCAGATAGTATGGGGCAGTTCAGATTAACAGGGGTTCCTGTGGGGGCCTATTCAATACTAATTTCAGCCACTGGATACGAAAAAAAGACATTGTACAATGTGCCCATCACCAGTGGGAATGAAAATAATTTTGTACTTGAATTAGACCCTCAGGTGGTTGCTTTACAGGGGGTAACCGTGGTAAGTGGTACCCGAAAATCGGCACGGGCAGCCACACTGGAAACGCCGCTGAGTGTGCAGCGATTAACTACCGAAGAAATTAAAAGTAACCCGGGTGGAAACTTCGATATTTCTCGAGTAATTCAGGCATTGCCCGGTGTGAGTGGAACAGGTGGATCTGCAACAGGGTTTCGGAACGATATCATTATTAGAGGGGGAGCACCCAATGAGAATGTATATTATTTAGATGGTATTGAGGTTCCGGTTATCAACCATTTTTCTACCCAAGGAAGTGCGGGGGGACCAGCAGGTATGCTGAATGTGAGCTTTTTGGAGGATGTAAAACTGAGTTCTTCTGCTTTTGATGCCCGTTATGGAAATGCCCTTTCCTCCGTTTTTGAGTTTAAACAGAAAAAGGGGAATGAAAATAGATTACAGGGAAATATCCGCTTAAGTGCTACCGAATTGGCAGCCACATTCGATGGTCCACTAAGTAAGGATGGCCGAACTACTTTTTTAGCATCCGCCCGCAGAAGTTATTTGCAAGTGTTATTTAAGTTGATTGATTTACCCATTCGTCCTAATTTCTGGGACTTCCAATACAAAGTGAATCATCGGATTGATAAAAAAACTACCCTTACTTTAATAGGGGTAGGCGCTATTGATGAATTCAATTTTGCAGCACCCAAAAAGGCAACTCCTGAAAAATTATATGCACTTAATAGCAATCCAGGTATCAATCAATGGAATTATACGGTGGGAGCCAGTATCCGGCGATTAATTAATAATGGATTCTGGAATTTTAGCCTTAGCAGAAATGTTTTAGATAATACCGCAGAAAAGTATGAAAATAATTTAGGTCCGGATAAAGGATTGAAAACACTTAATTACACCTCGCGCGAAACAGAGAACAAACTGCGTTTTGATGTAAACAAAAACATCGCTGGATGGAAATACAGCTTCGGGGTACAAACTGAATTTGTAGATTATGCTAATCAAACCTTCCAAATTATTCGTCCGGCTATTAAAGACAATGCCGGGGTTTTGATACAACCAGCGGTTACTTTTCAATACAGTACTGATTTTAAGCTGGCTAAGTGGGGAGGATTTTTTCAAACAGGGAAACGATTTTTTGATAATCGTTTAGGGGTAAATTTGGGTGTTAGAACCGATATTAATTCGTTTACGGTTTCGGGTCGCGATCCTTTAAAAACCATCTCTCCCCGCGTTTCGCTCAGTTATGTTTTGGCTGATAAGTTTACCTTAAATGCTTCTGTGGGTACTTATTATAAACTAACTCCCTATACGGCACTCGGATTTAAAAATGCAGCCGGAGATTATGTAAATAAAGGATCTGAATATTTACGCAGTACCCATTATGTTGCAGGAATTGAATACCTCCCATCCGATGCTACCCGATTTACTCTTGAAACATTTTATAAAAAATATTCCCAGGTAGCGGTAAATGTAAAAGATGGTATCAGCTTGTCGAATCTGGGTGCAGATTTTAATGTTTTAGGAAATGAACCCATTACCACCACCGGAACGGGCAGAAGTTATGGCTTTGAATTTTTTGCCCAGCAAAAGTTAACCAAACGTTTCTTTGGTATTTTCAGTTATACTTATTTCAACAGTCAATACACGAATCGAGCTGGAACTTTGATACCTAGTTCTTGGGACAATCGACATCTGGTAAGCATTATTATGGGATATAAGTTTAATCGTAACTGGGAGTTTGGCCTTAAGTTCAGGTACCAGGGTGGTGTTCCGAATACACCCTATGATGAAACGGCCAGTCGTTTGAATTTCCTTACGCTGGGATCCGGTATTTTAGATTATAATAAATTAAACAGCCTGCGATTGCAGTCCTTTAACTCTAGTGATATTCGGATTGATAAAAAATGGAATTACAAACGGGCTACGCTTGATTTGTATTTGGATGTTACCAACTGGTTGTTGGCAAAAAGTCCTGCCCCTGCTTTTTATACGTTTAAAAGAACGGCAGATAATACAAGTTTTGAAACTACTAATAATTTGCCCATTCAGCAAAACGGTAGCAATGCCATTCCCATTTATCTAAATAATTCAGATGCTTTTGTAACGCCAACTATTGGATTTATTGTGGAGTTTTAATCGGCTGTTACGGGCGTGTTCTTTCTGCTCACTCGAACCATTTGTAAGGCAACGGAAACAACAATCAGGGCAAAACCCAGATAAAAACTGGTATTCAATTGTTGATTTTCTTTAAAGAAAAACCAAGCCATTGCAATGCCATACACCGGTTCTAAGTTCAGGGTGAGGGTTTGGGTAAAGGCCGAAATATGTTGTAAACTTTTTAGCATTAAGTCCATGGCTAAAATGGTACAAGCCCAGCTTAAAATCAACAGCCAACCTAAGTCCATCAGTGTTGGCCTACTGTTACCAGCGGGAAAATAATGAAGGTATAAAGGCATCAACAGGGTTAGCGCAACTACACCGCCTGCCATTTCGTAATATAGCATCAACCGCGGAGAGAAAGTGGCTACATTTCTTTTATTCAATACCGAAAAAACAGCAGCTAACAAAGAAGAAAGCGTACCCATTATAATACCCGTTCGATAGCGGCTGTCGAAATGGAAAATGATGTAGATGCCTACTAAACTAAGTAACCCCAATAGCATTTCAGCCGGTGCAAAGGGCGTTTTAATTATTAGGGGTTCGAGCAGGGAAGTGAATAATCCTACCGAAGCAAAACAGATTAATCCGATGGATACGTTCGATAGTTTGATGCTGCCATAAAAGAATACCCAATGCAGGGCAATAATGGCTCCGATTCCCATCAGTCGGAATGCCGAGGCCGAAGCAATGCGTAAGGATTGTTTAAGTAGGCTCGCAGCCAATAAAAGGGTTACAACGGTGATGGCGATTCGATACCAAACCAACCAGATTTCATTCAACTGAATCAAGGCACCTAAAATTCCGGTAAACCCGGCCAGCAGAACAGCGATATGCAGCTGGGTAAGTGCTTTTTTCATGCAGCTAAGATAAGTAAGCCCAAAAGAGTTGGAGATAAAAGGTTGAAAAAAATCAGACAGCCTGTTTTTTTACTTTTTTTCGGTAATGCCCGAGTAGGCTATTCCATTGCATTTGCAGCACACCGAAAACCCCTTCCTGAATAATACCTTTCGACATTTTGCTGGTGCCTTCTTTTCTATCAACAAAAGTGATGGGAACTTCCTTCAGGCGGAAGCCGAGTTTCCAGGAAGCCAATTTCATCTCAATTTGAAAAGCATAGCCCACAAATTTGATTTGATCGAGGTTCATGGAGGCAAGTACTTTGCGGCTATAGCATACAAATCCGGCAGTGGGATCGTTCACCGGCATCCAGGTAATCATTTTGGTATAAAAAGCGCCACCTTTCGAATAGATATGTCTGTCTAATGGCCAGTTTTCCGTTTTCCCTCCGGGAACATACCGGCTGCCAATGGCTACATCGGCTTCGCCAGATTTACAAATCTGATAGAGACGTTCTAAATCAGCCGGGTTATGCGAAAAATCGGCATCCATTTCCATGATAAACTGATAGCCTCTTTCGAGTGCCCAGTTAAATCCGGTTATATAGGCAGTACCTAGACCCAGCTTACCACTTCTCTCTAGCAGGAATAATTGTTCGGGATAGGTAACCATTAGGTCTCTTACAATTTGGGCAGTTCCATCAGGAGAATTATCGTCGATTACCAAAATATGGTAGCCTTGTTGCAAGCCAAATACCGCCTCTGTTATGGCGCGTATGTTTTCCTTTTCCTTATAAGTAGGTATGATTACAATTTTTTCCAAAAAACTTACTTGAGCTACTAAAATACAAAATCCCTCTGCTAGGGTATGTTAATTCTTGTGATTGGTTGTTTTTAACTATTTCTTCAGCAGGGTACGGTTGAGTATTTCTGTGAGTTTTTGTTTGGTATTCATGGCAAAATCTCCCTTCATCATCCACTCGTAATATTGGGGTTCTTCTCTCAGCACTTTTTCTACGGTTTTCCCTTTGTGTTTGCCGAAATTGAAGATTTCAATCCCATTTTCTTTAATAAAGCGACGGGCAAAATCTACCATTTCGTCTTCCCCGGTAAATTGAACAATGCTATCTACTGTTGCCCCCATTTGGGGATAGCGGGTAACCTGGGCTTCTAAAATTTCGTAAGTGGCTTGTGCATCTGCTTCGGCGCTATGGGCCCCTTCGAGTATTTTCTGGCAATAAAATTTATAGGCGGCAGAGAGGGTTCTTTCTTCCATTTTGTGAAAGATCTTCTGTACATCTACAAACTTTCTTCCTTCGATTGAAAATTCTATACCGGCGCGTAAAAATTCTTCTATCAGCATGGGGATATCAAAGCGGTTGCTGTTGTAGCCGCCAATATCGCAATGATCCATAAATTGTTTACACTCATTTGCAACCTGCTTAAAGTTGGGTGCATCCTTTACCATTTCATCTGTGATGCCATGCACTGCCGTAGATCCAGCGGGAATGGGCATACCGGGATTAATCAATTTCCGCTTAACCAAACGTGAACCATCGGCTAATATTTTTACGATAGCAATTTCTATGATGCGGTCGTTGGTGATACTGATACCGGTTGTTTCTAAATCTATAAAAGCAATCGGCTTGGTAAGTTGCAAATTCATGGGTAGCGGATTATGAGGCAGTAATTGTTTTAGCAAATGTAAGCATATCTGCTCCATCAAAGTTACCACTGCTCATGAGTAAAACAATGCTGTTTTGATAATCTTGTTGGGTTAGCCATTGCAACAGTTGATTGGGTTGATTAAATACCTGCAAGTCTGCGCGATCAAATCCTGCTAATACTTTTTCTGCAGATAATGGCGGCAATTTTTTTATTTCCAACGCATGGGCCGCATAAAATACGGCTGCTTTATCTGCTCCATTCATTGAATGGTTGTATTCGTGCAGAAAGTTTTCGTTTAAGCTGCTATAAGTATGCAGTTCTAGCACCGCAATTAAAGTTTGCTGGGGAAACTGTTTGCGCATTGCTTGTAAAGTGGCGGTAACTTTACTGGGGGCATGGGCAAAATCTCTGTAAACGCGGGTATTGCTATTGGCTGCCATCAGTTCTAATCGTTTGGAAGCCCCGGTAAAATCTTGCATGGCCTGTAAAAATTCGGCAGCAGATAGGCCCAGTTGTTTACAAACCAGCCAGGCGGCTTGTAGGTTCAGCAGGTTATGTTCGCCAAAAACCTGCAAGTTTCCGGAAGCATCTTCTAGGGTAATATGGGTTACGCCATTATTGATGGAATGTTGTGGAAGTTGATAAGGTTGATATTGGATATCTTTTCGGGGGTTCGACTGCACCAGTTGATTAAGTACCGAATCGGATTGGTTGTAGATAAGGGTGCCCCCCGGTTCTATTTTATTGATAAAAATGGCGAACTGTTCGAGGTATATTTCGAAAGTGGGGAATACATTAATATGATCCCATGCAATACCAGTGATGATGGCAATATGAGGAAACAGAAAATGGAACTTGGGTTTTTTAACGATGGGGCTGGCAGGATATTCATCTCCCTCGCAGATGAGCAGGGGTGCATCGGTAATGCGAACCGATTGATCGAAGCCATTCAGTTTGGCACCAACCAGAAAATCGAAGTCTCGGCCGCATTTTTTCAGGGCATGCATGATCATAGCGGTGGTGGTTGTTTTGCCATGGCTACCCCCTACCACTATGCGTTGCTTTTGCATGCTTTCTCTGTAAATATATTCGGGGAAGGAATAGATGGGGAGGGCAAGTTCCTGTGCTTTTAGTAGTTCTGGGTTGTTTTCCCGGGCATGCATGCCTAGGATTACCGCATCTAAATTATTGGTTATCAACTCACTGTTCCAGCCAATTGAAGTTGGTAAGAGGCCTTCGTGTGCCAAATTTCCCCGGGCTGGGTCGAATATTTCGTCGTCGGAGCCGGTAATCTGGTGCCCTTTTTTGTGCAAAGCGATGGCCAATTGGTGCATTACATTGCCCCCTATTGAAATAAAATGGATGTTCATACGTTTTAGAATGGAAGTATTAACAAATTTTGAACAAGCCGCTCAGGCAACTTTTTAGCACGAAACGGTATCTTTGGTACGTGCAAATTAACGCCTAATCGGTTATTTAATCGTTCCCTATGAAAAACTTATCTAAGCTGATTCTGATACTTTTGATAGCCGGTATGGCTTTTGCATCCTGCTCTTCTACTAAAGGTCGCGGATGCCCGACTACCAATCCCAATTATTTCCGTCAGGGTTCTTAGTCCCTTAGGATTTTCATTTACTTTTGCAGTATGAATTGGATTCCTTTACAGGAAATGGGTCAACTCGACGAAATAGTGACTCGTTCTCATCAGAATTTACAAGTTATTTTTAAGCATAGTACTCGTTGTAGTATCAGTTCAATGGCACTAAATCGTTTAGAACGGGAAGATGCACCACTTGGTACCGATTTTTATTATCTTGATTTACTTACATACCGGCCGATTAGTTCGGCCATTGCCGAAAGATTTCAGGTGCATCATGAGTCGCCCCAGATAATTGTATTTAAAAATGGCGAAGTGGTGTATGATGAGAGTCATATGGCCATACAGATGCAGGAAATTGCCTCCTTAGTATAAGCTAACCTTTTAATTTTTCACTATGCAAATTACCATCTTTGGAGCGGCAGGATTGGTAGGGAAACGCCTATGCGATCAAGCGCTTGCTTTGGGATGGCGGGTGATAGCGTTTGACAGAAAAATTGAACAGTGGCTAGATAAAGAAGAAGTTACTCCCAATCTGGTAGTGATAAAAGGCTATATGATGGATGCTACCGGGGTTGCGAAAGCAATTGAGGGATCTTCGGCAGTTATTATGGCATTAACCGGAAATCAGGAGTCCGGCGATAAGAGCAGAAGTATCGGTTGTAAAAATATTGTAGCCGCCATGCAGGAACAAAAAGTACAGCGGTTGTTGGTGTTGGGTGAGTATGGTGTTTTACCTAATGAATCGGGTGGCTATCTTTTTGAAAATACAGAGTTTCCGGCGGAGCTAAAAGAATTAAGCCAGCAATATGCGCAGGTATGGGAGTTATTAGAAAAATCTGCTGTTAAATACATGATGGTTTGCACTGAAAAAATTGTGGATTCGCCGGAAGGCCGGGCATATATTACCTCTTTGAATAGAGTACCCGATACCGGAATACCCTGTATACAAGCCGGAGATTTAGCCCGCTTTTTATTACGGGAGGTAACATCGAATGAGTGGATTGGTCAACGGGTGGGGATACGAAACAGCTAAGGGTTTGTATACGCTCATAATAATCGCTGAAAATGTGGCATTGTTATGGAATTAAATGCACCTTTACAGTAATTACAAGTACATGGAAATCGCAGGTTATCTCGCAGCCCTGGTGATAGGCATTTCATTGGGTATGATTGGCGGCGGAGGGTCTATTTTAACTATCCCGGTGCTGGTGTATCTATTTCATATTCCCCCATCAGAAGCTACCGGGTATTCACTTTGTATAGTTGGATTCAGTTGTTTTGCCGGAGCCTATAAATATTTTCGGCGCGGACATATTAATTTTCGGGCAGCCTTTCTGTTTGGCATCACTTCTATACTCACGGTATTGTTGGTACGTAAATTTTTGTTGCCAGTAATTCCGGAAATGATTTATCAATCCGCTTCCTTTACCATCACCCGCTCTTTATTGAATATGGTAGTATTTGCAATTGTAATGATTGTTGCGGCTGTTCATATGTTGCGCAGTGAGCCACTAATTGAATCAGAAGGTTCGGTAAGTGTGATACCTACCATTAAAGCTATGTGGCGGGGTATTGAAGTTGGGTTATTAACCGGATTATTAGGTGCGGGCGGTGGTTTTATTGTGATACCCGTGCTGGTTTTTTCTTTTCGGCTATCCATGAAAGATGCCATTGGCACTTCTCTGTTGATAATTGCCATGAATACCATTTCTGGATTTTTGGGCGATTTAATTCATGGTCAGTTATACCATTTGCAGTTGTTAATTCCACTTACGGTATTGGCAGTTTCCGGCACATTTGTTGGCAGAAGATTGGGCGAGTCGGTTCCTGCCGATTTATTAAAAAAATATTTTGGCTGGTTTATTTTAGTGATGGGATGCATGATTATCATTAAAGAATTGTTTTTTAGGTAATATATTACCCTACCAATTTAGTAGAATTATATTATTTTTGTGGCAAAAACAATATGTTCGATTGGATTTTTGCTCCCTGGCCTTGGTATGTGGCGGGTCCCTTGTTAGGATTAACAGTGCCGTTGTTTATGTGGATAGACAATAAGCGGCTCGGAATTTCTTCTGTACTAAGGCATATTTGTGCTGCTACCCTACCCGCAAAAATTCCCTTTTTTACCTACAACTGGAAAAATGAGCGATGGAATTTGCTATTTGTGTTTGGCATTCTGATGGGTGCAATTATTGCTACTAATGTATTAACCAACACAACCCCTTTTCAGATAGATGCGAGGTTGCAAGCCTTTTTAGCTGCTCATCAAATTACCCATTATCCCTCGGGAGTACCCGAAGATCTTTTTAGTTGGCAGTCGTTTTTTACCCTGCGCGGTTTTATATGCATGGTAGTAGGCGGTTTTTTAGTAGGCTTTGGTACCCGCTATGCAGGAGGCTGCACGAGTGGACATGCCATTACCGGTATCAGTCAACTCCAATGGCCTTCTCTAGTAGCAACTATCTGTTTTATGGTAGGCGGTATACTGGCCACCTATTGTATTTTACCCTTTATACTTTAATTGATGCAAACCAATACAACTTTACAGGATACCGATATCGAACTCAACACCGACCCCTGTGCCGATCCATCGGGAACTACACCCCTACCCTTTTCATTGGCACTTACTTTTTTATTAGCAGGCATTTACTTTGGGGTACTGCTTACCAAGGCGCAGGTAATTTCGTGGATACGCATTCAGGAGATGTTTCATTTTCAAAGTTTTCATATGTACGGGGTAATTGGCTCAACCATTATTACCGGTGCGATTGGTGTGCAGGTATTGCGGAATAGCGGCATACGGTCTATCACTAAACAAACCATTACCATTCGAAAAGTGGCATTTCAGAAGGGACAAATACTGGGTGGACTCATCTTTGGCATTGGCTGGGCATTAACAGGTGCTTGTCCAGGCCCCATATTTGCAGTAATAGGTAGTGGCTATTCGGTATTTATTGTTATTTTAGTTTCGGCACTCGCGGGTACCTGGGTATATGGTAAGCTGCGGAATCGTTTGCCGCATTAATATGAAGTGGATTGTTCGATTGATTTATGGAGGTATAGTGGCTTTGCCGATGTATATATCCTGCAACACACCCACTCCCCAGCCCCTTTCGCTAACCGACAGTTCTGCCAATTGCTGGACGGGTTCGGGAGAATACCAAATTCCTGTAGATAGTGTAGGAAGGGAAATCCGCTATGGACGCAATCTGATTGCCCATACTGCTCAATACCTTGGTCCCAAGGGATCTGTGGCTGCCATTACTAATGGAATGAATTGCCAGAATTGTCATTTAGACGCCGGTACCAAACCCTGGGGCAATAATTATGGTTCGGTGGCAAGTACCTATCCGCGTTTTCGGGATCGCTCCGGAACTATTGAATCTATTGAGAAGCGCATCAATGATTGTTTACAGCGCAGTTTACATGGCAAAGCGATTGACTCAACTAGCCGCGAAATGCGGGCGATGGTGGCGTATATACAATGGTTGGGTGCCGAAGTGCCCAAGGGTAAAAAGGTAAAGGGGTCGGGCATTCAGCAGTTATCTTATATGCAACGAGCTGCAGATCCGCTTAGCGGAGAAAAAATTTATGTAACTCAATGTGCACGATGCCATGGCAAGCAGGGCGAAGGGCAACCCGATGCCAATGGCATAGAATATACTTATCCCCCACTCTGGGGCATACACAGTTATACAACCGGTGCCGGTTTATATCGATTATCGCGGTTGGCCGGATATATCAAGAATAACATGCCCAATCCGGTAAACTATCACCAGCCATTATTGCAGGATGCCGAAGCCTGGGATGTAGCGGCGTATATCAATTCACAACCTCGTCCGGGTTTTGATTTTTCCAGCGACTGGCCAGATATAAAAGCCAAGCCGGTAGATCATCCTTTTGGTCCTTTTGCGGATACCTTTACCGAGCGGCAACATAAATTGGGGCCATGGGTTGGGATGGGGAAAGGAAAATGAAGGTTGTAGTACTTGATTTATTAAAT
>CAIUKP010000302.1 GCA_903899675.1 uncultured Bacteroidota bacterium
ATGTATCAGAAGAAATCTTATCGATTTGTGCAAAAGTACCGTTTGCGAAAATGAAGCACCCTAGCAAAACTGCAATGGTTCTGAATAGGTAAAAAAAAGAAGTGTGCTCCATAGGATTTGATAATCAAAAATACAAAAATACCGGCATTCTTTCCTACGCGAGATATTCCCCTTTTCATTTAATCTCACCTGCAATCAATTTACTTTTTCACAAAGTCTACTGTACCATCTATTCTTAGAGGCGACTTTTCACTTCGGAGTTCAAATCAACATCGATTTATAAAATGTTCCTATTTGTTACTGTTAGTACCCGTAAAATCAACCAAACCTAGTAGTATATCTTTCTCCTTTCAATCCACCCCCTAATTTATCCTGCTACAAACAAATTAAAAAAATAATTCATTTAATACTCCGGTTTTTCCCCATAACTGCCCAATTGTCAATATCTTGCGCCATAATAAAGGATTTTAAACAAAATCCCATTTTTTATCAATTTATTTCTGGGAAATTCCTTACCTTTGCCGTCCGAAAAAATCGGAATAAAAACTAAGTGTCATGGCCAGAGTATGTCAGATAACCGGCAAGAAGCCCATCGTAGGAAACTCCGTTTCCCACTCGAATATTAAAACGAAGCGTCGGTTTCTCCCTAATCTTCAGAAAAAACGTTTCTTCTTTGCAGAAGAAGATCGTTGGGTAACTATTAAATTATCTACCGATGCATTGAGAACCATTAACAAAAATGGACTTTCAGCCGTTATCAAAGGCATGAGAGCTGAAGGAATCAAAATCTAATTAACCGTTCAATTATCACACCATGGCAAGGAAAGGAAACAGAGTTCAGGTAATTCTTGAATGTACCGAGCACAAAACTACCGGCTTACCCGGAACCAGCCGATACATCACTAACAAAAACAAGAAAAATACGCCCGAACGTATCGAACTGAAGAAGTATAATCCCCTGATGAAAAAAGTAACTGTTCATAAAGAAATTAAATAATCATGGCAAAAGCAGCAAAAACGGCTATCAAAACCAAAGATCAAAAAGCCGCAGCCGAGGCAAAAAACTGGACCAAAGTAATTAAGGCTGTAAGAAGCCCCAAGTCAGGCGCCTATACCTTTAAAGAGGCTATTGTGCATAAAGACAAAATCCAGGATTTTCTTGCTGAAAAATAATGCCTGAATCAACCACCTTATGGTAAAAAGCTTTCCCCCTTATCTGGAAGGCTTTTTCTGTTTTTAGCCCCTATCCCCGTTAACCCCCATTCTATGAGCTTCCTCGGAAAACTTTTCGGTAAAAAAGAAAAAGAAACCCTTAACCAGGGTCTCCAATCTACCAAAGAAGGGTTCCTCTCGCGTATCAATAAAGCTATCCTGGGTAAAAGCAAGGTTGATGAAGATGTGCTCGACCAACTAGAAGAAGCCCTTATCACCGCCGACGTAGGCGTGGAAACCACCCTAGCCATCATCGACGAGGTTCAAAAAAAAGTGCAGCAAGATAAGTATGTAAATACATCCGAACTGAACCAACTCTTGCAAAATGCCATTAGCTCTATGCTGGTGGATGTGCCAGAAGATACCTTTCACAATTTTCAGATACCCCCCGATAAAAAACCGTATGTTCTGCTGGTTGTAGGCGTTAATGGCGTAGGTAAAACCACTACCATCGGTAAACTGGCACATCAGTTTAAACAGGCCGGTAACCATGTGATGCTGGGCGCTGCCGATACTTTTCGCGCTGCAGCAGTTGATCAACTCACCATCTGGAGCGAACGCGTAGGCGTACCCATCGTTAAACAACCCATGGGATCAGACCCTAGTGCCGTTGCTTTTGATACCGTTACCAGCGCCTTGGCTAAAAAAGCGGATGTAGTGATTATCGACACGGCCGGCCGTCTCCATAACAAACAACACCTGATGGATGAACTGGGAAAAATTAAAAGAGCCATCGGAAAAGTAATTCCAGGCGCCCCTCACGATGTACTGCTCGTGCTCGACGGCTCTACCGGTCAAAACGCCCTCGAACAAGCCAAACATTTTACCGCCACCACCCAGGTTACTGAACTCGCCATCACCAAATTAGATGGTACCGCCCGAGGAGGCGTAGTGCTGGCCATCGCACATCAATTTAAAATTCCGGTGAAATATATTGGAGTAGGAGAGAAAATAGACGACTTGCTGCTATTCGATAAAAAAGAGTTCGTGCATAGCCTCTTCTCGTTAGAATAAATCGGATAAATTATTGCAGCACATACCGAATCCCAATTCCACCCCAGCCCGATTCGAAATATTGATAGCCAATAATATTGAAGGAAGGCTGCCAGTCTAAACTGATATTTAACGGGGCATTTTTAATTTTATAGTCTAATCCAATAATCCCATCCACCCCAATAGCAATGCCCGATTCTCGGGTAGGGTAGCGGTTTTTCCAATTGTCCGTCCATATCCCCCAATGTGCCCCACCCCCAATAAACCAATTGAGTCCGGGTGCTTCAGGAGTAAGCGGAAAGTATTTTTCATATAAACCCGTAAGCCGAAAAAAATCGGAGGAAACATAGAGCATCGCTTCAATCTTCGCATCTGCTCCCCAGTCTTTTTTATAAGAAATGGCTCCAGGAAACATTTTGATACCCAAAGAGCGCTGGTAGGCATACTCATTTTTTTGTGCAAGCACCGAAAGCGTGCATGCCATCCCAATAACCAGTAACCAATATTTTTTCATGGGGGAAGAAGTTTACACAGCAAAATAAGGAAAATGACACCGAAACGAATCGTTAATTTATATACCCGAAATTGCTTTGTATATTTGGGTATCTATGCACACATTTCAAGACCTGGTTAAACTGTTTGGGGAATATTTTGCCGTATCTCATTTTCCCAAAACACCCGCCACTTTATACGAGCCCGGGGATTACTTTTTATCCTGGGGAGGAAAAAGAATCCGACCCGTTCTCTGCCTAATGGGCAATGAACTATTCAGCGATATTTCTCCCGATGCCTGGCAGGTAGCCACCGCGGTTGAATTGTTTCACAATTTTACCCTGATTCACGACGATATTATGGATGAAGCCCCCCTGCGCAGAGGGAATGAAACCGTTCACAAGAAATATGGCAATAATACCGCCCTGCTGGCAGGAGATGTTATGATGATTCAGGCCTACGATTACCTGAGCCGCATGCATCCCAAACACCTGCCCGCCATACTCACCCTTTTTAACACCACCGCCCGCGAAGTTTGCGAAGGCCAACAAATAGATATCGACTTCGAAAAGCAAACGGAAGTAAGTCTGGATGCCTATATCCACATGATTACCCTGAAAACCTCTGTATTACTGGCCTGCAGCCTTCAAATGGGTGGCATACTCGGTGGTGCCAGTGAAGGAAATTGTAAACACCTCTACGAATTTGGTAAAAACCTGGGGATCGCATTTCAGATTCAGGATGATTACCTAGATGCCTTCGGCAATCCGGAAAAGTTTGGCAAAGAAGTGGGAGGGGATATCCGGCAGAATAAGAAAACCTTTTTGCTCATACATGCTTTGGATGTGGCTCCCCCGCAAGAAAAAGAAATGCTGCTTTCTCTGATGCAAAACAACCCACCCGATAAAGTTGCCCGCGTACTGGATTTATTCAGGGCCTGCGGAGTGGAAACCTGGGCCCATGCTCTAAAAGAAAAATACTGGCAGGAATCGCTGCAACACCTCGAATCCATCGCTGTACTATCGGCCCGTAAAAAGCCCCTGCTCGAATTGGCTTCCTATCTTTTGCAGCGCGAACAGTAGATTCGGTTCTGAATTATTGATTATCTTTCCGTATCATTCACTTAACGGTTCTGTACGAGTAAATCTATTCTGCATGCTCTCATCTTTATTCAGAAAAAAATCTATTGAAAAAATGCGTGCCGATGCGGCTGCTGGTTTCTCCGACAGCCATGGCGTTTCTCTAAAAAAGGAACTCGGCGTGCGCGACCTTACCTTTATGGGTATTGCCGCTGTAATTGGGGCAGGTATTTTTTCTACCATCGGAACCGCAGCGCATAGCGGAGGCCCCGGAATTGTTTACCTGTTTTTTATCACAGCCATCACCTGCGGTTTTAGTGCACTCTGTTATGCCGAATTCGCCAGTCGCGTGCCTGTTGCAGGCAGTGCCTATACCTATGCCTATGTTTCTTTTGGAGAACTGATTGCATGGATTATCGGTTGGGCATTGATTTTAGAATATGCAATCGGAAACATCGTTGTGGCCATCAGCTGGAGCGGCTATTTTTATAATTTATTGGAAGGATTTCATATTCATTTACCTGCCTGGTTAGCCACCAATCCAACCACTGCCCAGGAAGGCTACACGGCTGCCCAACAAGCCCTTGCTGCCGGCACCCCTTTAGAATCATTGGGTAAGCAGGTTCGCCTGGGTTACGAAGCTGTATTGAACGCACCCCAAATTGGTGGATGGAAATGTATTATCAATTTGCCCGCATTCATTATTGTTGCCCTCATCACCTGTCTCGCATATATCGGCATACAAGAAAGCAAAAAGAGCACCAATGCCATGGTACTCTTTAAAATTGGAGTAATTATTTTTGTAATCATTGTAGGATTTTTTTATGTAGATACCCGCAATTGGGATCCCTTTCTACCCAATGGAATTACCGGGGTACTTTCCGGGGTATCCTCTGTGTTCTTCGCCTATATTGGGTTTGATGCCATTTCTACCACCGCCGAAGAATGTAAAAATCCGCAACGCGATCTGCCAAGGGGAATGGTTTATTCCCTGCTTATCTGCACCGTTTTGTATGTGTTAATCGCGCTCGTGCTAACCGGCATGGTTTCGTATAAACAATTAAAAGTAGATGATCCCTTAGCTTTTGTATTCGATCAGCTGAAACTCTATAAAATCAGCTACCTAGTATCCATAAGTGCAGTGGTAGCAACTACCAGCGTGCTGCTGGTATTCCAACTGGGTCAACCCCGCATTTGGATGAGCATGAGCCGCGATGGACTGTTACCTAAAAAATTTGCCACCGTTCACCCTAAATTTCAAACGCCTTCTTTTGCAACTATCATAACCGGGTTACTGGTAGGTATTCCGGCATTGTTTGTGTCTAGCGGTACCATGACAGACCTCACCAGCATTGGAACCCTGTTTGCCTTTGTATTGGTTTGCTTTGGCGTACTGGCATTACCCCGGTTGGCACCTACTGGAACACGCAGTATGTTTAAGTTGCCGTATATCAATGGAAAATGGATCGTGCCGGCATTGGTGGGATTGATATTATTTCTGCTACGAGAAAGAATTCAATTGGCAGTAGTAAATCTGGGAAGTGAAAATTATCCAGAGGTTCTATTCCTGATATTTATTCTTCTGGCTATTGTTGCCGCTATACTGAGCTTTCAAAAAAGTTATTCGCTGATTCCCATTTTAGGCGGACTATGCTGCTTGTATTTGATGACTGAAATACCTGCTATCAGCTGGTGTTGGTTTTTTGCTTGGATGGCTATTGGACTATCCATTTACTTCTTTTATGGCCGTTCGCGCAGTAAGCTGGCATAATCAGCTGAAAGGGATCAGTGGTTGCTTGGATTGGTTCCTGTAATTTTGTGCTATGAAGTATCAACCGGGAGATGAAATAATTGTATTGCTCAGCAATGAAGAGGGTAGGGTGGTGGAAATTATCAACGATCAATTGGTGATGATTGATGTGCGCGGAGTAAAATTTCCGGCCTACATGGACCAGATAGATTTTCCTTACTTCAAACGCTTCACTGAAAAAAAACTGGTGAAGGAAAAAACTCCTCCCAAAGTATACATCGATCAGCTTCCCAAAGAAAAGCCAGCTGCCAATCGGATTCAAGTAGAAGACGGATTTTGGCTGAGTGCAATACCCCGATTTACACTCGACGATTTTAATGATGAAATTGTAGCGGAACTGAAAATTTATCTGGTGAATAAAACAGCCGATACCTTTGCTTTTCAATACAAACAGCAGGCACAGGGCGAAGACCAGTTTATATTCAGCAGTGAAATTGGCCCCTTTCAGGATTTTTATTTGCACAACATCGCTTTCGAAAAAGTGAATGATGGTCTTAGCTTCTGGGTTGATTGTACCCTTCAGCCCCCGAATAAAAAACGTGCCACCCATTTTGAATCTAATGTAAAATGGAAGGCCAAAGCAATATTTAAAAAGATGGAGGAATTGAAAGAACAAAATGCTCCGTCAGCCTCTTATCTGCTATTTTCCGAATATCCTGTTCGCGAGGCAGATCTGCCTATGGATATTTCTTCGCTTAGCCGAAAAGGATATAAAGTGTATGATGCAACACGGATTCGTGAACATCTCCCCCCTGCTCGATCGGTAATTGATTTGCATGCGGAAAAGATAACATCTCACTGGCAATCTATGCAACCCGATGAAATTTTGCAATTACAATTGGATGAATTAAACAAATGGCTCGACTTGGCCGTGGCGCATAACCTGCCCAATATGGTGATTATCCATGGGGTAGGAAAAGGGGTATTACGCAACGAAATTCATGCCCTTTTGAAAACACGAAAGGAGGTAAAATCTTTTGTACAACAATACGAGCCCGCTTATGGCGATGGGGCTACCCGGGTATTCTTCAACACTTGATCTTACCCATTCATTCGCAAAGTTGTACCTTTGCAAGGCTATACTCCCGAGCCATCGTTCCGCCTAGGCGGGAAGGAAAGTCCGGACAGCTCAGAGCAACCTACCGGTGAATAGCCGGCTTCCGCCTCAGGCGGAACGAGAAAGTGCCACAGAAAATAACTACCCTACTTAGGTGGGGAAAAGGTGAAAAAGTGAGGTAAGAGCTCACTGTATAATCGGGTAACCGGTTATAAGGGTAAACCTTGGGTGCTGTAATGCCATGTATAGGATCGCCTGAAGGCTGCTCGCCTGAGATCCAGGGTAGGCAGCAAGATTTCGGCAGCAATGTCGAAGCTAGATAAATGATGGTTTAGAAACAGAATCCGGCTTATGAGGAGCGTAGCTTTACCCCTGCCCAACTGAGTTTTTAACAACCGGTGTGCAGGGGTTTTTAGTTGTATATTTGCAGCTATGACACAAGAGCAATGTAAAATTTTGAGGGACCGTGTACTCGTCCTGAGGAGGTTTCTTTGACGTTGAGAACCGCACTTATAAAATAGATACCGATCGCCAGCTTTCTCTTTCACCTGGATTTTGGAACGACAATGTTCGCGCCACAGCCATTATGAAGGAGATTAAGGTAAACGAATATTGGCTAAAACTCTACCGCCAGGTAGATACTGCTGTGGAAGATTTTGCCATTCTATTTGATTTTTGGAAAGCAGGCGACACAACAGAAGAAGAAGTAAAAATTGCCTTTGATGCCGCCGTTCAACTGGTAGAAGAAGCAGAATTTAAAAGTACCCTCAACAAACCCGAAGACGAACTCCCTGCTATTCTGCAAATCAATGCGGGTGCGGGTGGTACGGAAAGTCAGGACTGGGCCGAGATGCTTTTACGCATGTACCGCATGTATGGCGACAAGCAAGGCTGGCAGGTTACTGAACTTGATTATCAAGAAGGGGAGGGAGCTGGTATTAAAACAGCCACACTTCAATTTGATGGAGATTTTGCCTATGGCTTTTTAAAAGCAGAAAGTGGGGTACACCGACTGGTTCGTATTTCTCCCTTTGATAGCAATGCTCGCAGGCATACCTCTTTCGCATCCGTTTTTGTATATCCATTGATTGATGATAGCATCGACATTCAGGTGAACCCCTCCGAACTAGAATGGGCCTTTTTTAGAAGTGGCGGCAGCGGCGGACAAAACGTAAACAAAGTAGAAACGGCTGTGCGCCTCAAACATATACCTAGCGGTTTTATAGTAGAATGTCAACAAGCCCGAACCCAAGGTGAGAATCGTGAGTTGGCTTTAAAAATGCTCAAAAGCCGTTTATACGAAGAAGAACTGCGTAAACGCCAAGAAGCCCTCAATGCTACTAATGCCAGTAAGAAAAAAATTGAGTGGGGTAGTCAAATCCGCAGTTATGTGTTCCATCCCTATAAAATGATTAAAGATCATCGCACCGATTATGAAGTAGGAAATGTGGGTCCGGTAATGGATGGGGAGATTGACGGATTTATCAAGGCCTACTTGATGATGGAAAAAGAAACGCAATAAATGTAATGGTTACAGGTACTGGTACCATCGCTTATTAACATCCCAGTTCTCCATTTCTTTGGCTACATCCGATAAAAAGGAAGCACCCATGCTGCCATCAATAATACGATGGTCGTAGCTGAGCGAAAGGTACATCATGTGTCGGATAGCAATCGTATCGCCTTCAGCAGATTCAATAACTGCAGCGCGCTTTTTAATGGCACCAACAGCCAATATCGCAACCTGTGGCTGATTGATAATGGGTGTTCCCATCAAACTACCAAAAGTACCCACATTGGTAAATGTAAAAGTTCCACCGGTAGTATCATCGGGTTTTAACTGACTGCTGCGAGCTGCATCGGATAGTTGGTTTACCATTTTACTGAGACCTACAATATTCAACTGATCAGCCCCTTTAATAACCGGTACAATCAAATTGCCTGTTGGAAGTGCCGTTGCCATTCCGATATTGATGTCTTTTCTAAGAATGATTTGCTCCCCATTCACCGAACTATTAATCAATGGGTATCGCTTCATTACATTTACGATACATTCAATAAACATTGGCGTAAATGTAATTCGGGTACCTTCTCTTTTTTCAAACTCATCTTTCACCCGTTTTCTCCAGTTTACCATATTGGTAACATCTGCCTCTGTGAAACTCGTAACATGCGGACTCGTTTGCACACTGTTCACCATGTGTTTGGCAATCAGTTTGCGCATGCGATCCATTTCAACTAATTCTGTAACGCCCGATACCACTACTTTTGAAGGGTCGGACCATTTGCCAGATTCGGTAGGTACGGTATCTAGTGGTTTTACTATATTCACAAGAGGGGCCGTTTCAATCGTAACCGTTTGAATTGATGGGGGAGGTGCCGGTTGATATACTTGTTCTGGCGGCGTATTAACAATGGGAGGGGCCTTATCGATCGTAACGGTTTGAACTATTGGGGGAGGTACAGGTTGATTTACTGTTTCAGGGTGCGTATTTACAATGGGAGGGGCTGATGGCATTTGCACCGATACCATTTCTGCGCCAGGCAGTAACACGGGTTCGGATGGTAATTCCGGTACAGTGGATTCCAAACTTGGCATTCGAAAAACTTCAGCGGTTTTTTCTGGTTCTAAAGATGCCACTGGCACAGGGGCTTTAGAAGCTGAAACATAATTGGATTTAGCCGGTACAACTTTCCCCGATTTTTTATCGGCAACATATTGCAGGATATCTTTTTTGGTAACACGGTATTCATGTCCGGTTCCAGGAATTTGCTCCAACTCGCTCATGGAAATTCCTTCGCGTTGAGCGATATTGATTACCAGCGGAGAATAAAAACGATTAGCCCCAATTTTACCTGCAGATTCAATAAGTGTAGGAGCGGTTTCCTGTGCAGGAACAAAGGGCACTTCAGCAACAGGCGAAGCAACAGTTTCGGGAATAGATGCTGTAACCACTTCAATAACAGGCGCCTTAACTTGGGAAACAGCAACAGGTTCAGGAGTTGAAGGTGTTTCGGGAACAACAACCGGGGTAGGGCCGGGAATAGATTTTGGTTCCCCGGTTTCAATGCGGGCTACCACTGAACCAATAGCAACTACCTCATTTACCCCAAATAAAATTTCTGCTATTTTGCCTGCGGCTGTGGAAGGAACTTCACTATCTACTTTATCGGTGGCGATATCCAACACCGTTTCATCTAATTGCACAAGATCACCCACCTGCTTATGCCATTTCAGTATGGTGGCTTCCATAATGCTCTCACCCAACTTGGGCATGATTAAATCTACAATGGCCATAGCAAATGTTGAGAAGTACGAGTGAAAGTAAATCTAATCGCTAATCCGGTTTTTTTGGAACGTAAATATATAGAATTTCCTATCTCTTTTTCGTTACAAAACAAGCCATTAGTTAAAAAATTACCTCATACGGTACCCCAAATGTAAAGGGAATTCAACGAACGATATTCACTTGTTCTCCACAATTGCAGCATGGAGCAATCGGAGGGTATGTGCTGCTGTTAATTCAATGTTCCTTTTACGGGTAAAACGGAAGCGTAATTCCTGGGTTTTTACCCCTTTTGGTCCAGCAATGGCCACCCAAACCAGTCCTAACGGCTTCTCGGGTGAACCTCCATCAGGCCCCATAATGCCGCTAACTGCAAGGGCATAATCTACCTGTAATAGCTTTTTTACCGCGATTGCCATTTGCTCAACGGTGGGTGAACTTACGGCACCAAATTGTTGTAAACAATCTTCGGTTACCCCCAAAAGTTGCTTTTTAATTTCATTATCATAACAAATAACAGAACCCTTGAAAAATGCGGAGGCACCGGCATGAGTGGTTAATAAGTGTGCAATATAACCACCTGTGCAACTTTCTGCTGTGGCAACGGTGGCTTTTTGGGCTACCAATAATTTTCCGATGGCTCTCTCCAGTGGAATATCTTCATCAATTATTAGATAGTCTTTTACCCGCTCTTTGAGGAGGTTAAAAAAAGTTAGGATTTCTTCTGTTAGTGAGTGGGCATCGTTTCCCCAGCCAGATAAGCGAAGACGCACCAAGCCATAATTGGGTAAATAGGCTAATTTGATATGTGCGGGTAAGCTCAATTCTATATCCTGAATCATTTCTGCTAAAAAAGATTCTCCTAATCCTGCAGTAAGCAAAGTTCTGTGTACCACTACCCCGCCTGAGAATTTTTCTGAAAGCATGGGCAATACTTTCTCTTGCATCAGCCACTTCATCTCGTGCGGAACTCCTGGCAACGATATATACCAAACCCCATTTTTTTCGAACAACATGCCTGGAGCGGTTCCTTGTTCATTCATCAGAACCGTGCAAACATCTGGAACCTCTGCCTGCTTGTGATTGCGCTCTATCATAGGGCGCTTCAGCACTTTTTCGAAAATATGTTGGATATGTGCTAAGGTGGGCTCATGAACAATCATTTTTCCTCCAAAATATTCACATAAAACTGGCTTGGTGATATCATCCGCGGTGGGTCCTAAACCTCCAGTAATAATTATAATTTTAGATCTTTTCCCTTCGGTTTCCAACGCTTCGAGGATATCTTCTCTATTATCACCCACAGCTATCCGGTGTTTGAGCAAAATACCTATTTGATTGAGTTCACCAGCTATCCAGGCACTGTTCGTATCGATTACTTGCCCAATCAATAATTCATCGCCAATGGTAATGATGGATGCAAAAACTTTTTCTATCATACAGAACTCCTTAATTTTAATGCAAGGTAACTGCATTTATGAAAAGATTCACCTGGCTGTTCAGCCTTTTAATGATTTCTGAAGCAATATCAGCTCAATCACTTCCAGATCGGTTACAATCTGCCACCCAACAATTATTGGCGAATCCGCAAATGAAATATGCACAGCTGGGATTATTAATTATAGATGCAGATTCCGGGGATACCCTTATTAGTTATAATTCACAAGTAGGACTTGCACCTGCTAGTTGTCAGAAAATAATTACCGGATGTACTGCTTTCGAACTGCTAGGGCCTGCTTTTCGATATCGCACTCGTTTTTTGGTTAAGCAAGAGGTAATGAACGGACAACTATCCGGAAATCTATGGATTCAGGGAACTGGCGATCCTACATTAGGTAGTTTCCGCTGGGAAATTACAAAGCCCAATCCTCAACTTATCCAATGGAAAGAGGCATTTCAAAAAGCAGGCATTCAGCGCATCGAAGGTAAAGTGCTTCCATTACAGGTAGGATGGCCGCTTGGATCTATTCCTGGAGGATATACCTGGAATGATATGGGTAATTACTATGGCTCAGCTGCCGATTATATCAACTGGCGCGAAAATCAATACGATTTAGTGTTGCGTTCTGGGCCCTCTTTGGGAGATTCAGTTCGTATCGTAGAAGCCCTGCCTGCACCGATAGGAGTAAGTTTTGTTTCTACTTTAACAGCAGCAGAAAAAGGAAGTGGCGATCAGGCCAACATCTTCTTGGCACCCTTATCGAATAATGCTTTGGTAGAGGGTACTATTCCCAGAGGTGAAAATAACTTTATTATATCTGGATCAATCCCCAATCCCCCTGCACAATTCACGCAGGAACTTTCTGAATTTTTGCAGCAAAAGGGCATTCAAATAGCCGGGAAAAATATCAATGAGTTTTCCTTACCATCAGAGCAAGTTGTCTATGATCATTATTCCCCTGCATTGGATAGTATCCATTACTGGTTTATGAAAAAAAGTGTGAACCTATACGGGGAAGCATTGGTTAGAACTATTTCCCAAAAAATATCCGGAAAGGGATCTTGGGAAGATGGATTGCAAATCATCCGGCAATTTTGGAAGGTAAGGGGCATTGAATCGGGTGCTCTTCGGATGATAGATGGTAGTGGATTATCTCCCCAAAACCGAATAACCCCCGGAGCCCTTGTGCAGGTTTTGCAATATGCCCGCAAACAATGGTGGTTTGGTCAGTACCTAGAAGCATTCCCAATCTATAACAATATGACCTTAAAAAGTGGAACCATTGGAGGAGCTAAATCATTTGCAGGATATTATACCACACCCGGCGGTAAATCAGTAATTTTAGCCTTTCTGATCAATAACTATGAGGGGAGTGCCAATGCAATTGTTCAAAAAATGTTTACCCTTTTAGATGAGCTAAAAAAATAAAATTTTTATTCATTAACCCTTATAATTAATTGTATGTCAACGCAAAACTATTCTAATCACCGTCGATTTGTTGTAGTATATCACCAGATACTGCTTCCTGCATTACTCATTTTACTAATCGGTTCGTTTGTTAACTTGTTTACTTGTACCCCCGGAAATTGCTATTCTGCCTCGCTGATTTGTTTTGCTTCCTTATTAATATGCGTGATTGCTTATTATTTACGAATGTTCCCGCTTGGTACACAAGACAGAGTGATTCGGGCAGAAGAGAATCTTCGCTTTTATGTATTAACCGGTAAGTTATTGCCTGCAGGTATTCGGATGGGACAGGTAATCGCCTTACGCTTTGCGCCAGATGAAGAACTGGAAGCTTTGGTAAACCGAGCTTTGAGCGAAAATCTATCGCCTAATGAAATTAAAAAAGCAATCGGCTAGTTACGTACCGGTGCGGATTTAGCGCTGCGAAACCTCAGGCCAACTCGAAGCAGTGAC
>CAIUKP010000303.1 GCA_903899675.1 uncultured Bacteroidota bacterium
GGTTTGTTGAATCATATCTTCTGTGGCACCTTTTCTTTTAAATAGGTTGATAGATTGGGTGGGATAGTTACGCTGGAGATATTTGAAAATTGCATCTAAATGAACTTTTAGCGTTGGATTAATCAGCACAAAGTAGGGGTTTTGTGTTACGCCTCCGTCGTTCGGAAAAGTGTACGACAGCAAAGGTATTTTCTTTTCCTTGCTAAAATCGGCCAGTGGTTTGATATCGTTTCGGGCAGTAAACACTGCCACCATCAATTGTGATTTTTGTAAGGTGTCTCCAGCTAGAACCTCTTCTAGCGTGGGCTGCACACTTTTTGTATCCTGAAAAATTACCCGCAGTTTTACTTTTTCTTTATTAAGAGAATCTACTGCCAGCATCATTCCCTGGTAAAATTCCAGCGATGACCACATTTGCCTTGGCATGCCCCCGTTACCTAATTTGTAAACTCCATCGGCAAAAGCTGAATCGATGTACACGGGAGCAAATACAGTAATGGTGGGAATTGCAATAGTACTATCCTGTGCTTGCAAAGTGTTGCCATGCAGCATAGCTAAAAAAGAGAGCCATCCATATACGAGCAAATGTTTCATGATAGGTTGATGCGTTATTCCCATTCAATGGTAGCCGGTGGTTTGCTACTGATATCATACACCACCCGGTTAATACCTTTTACTTGATTGATGATTTCATTGGATATATCAGCCAAAAATGTATAGGGGAGATGCGCCCAATCTGCCGTCATGCCATCTACCGAAGTAACCGCACGCAGGGCAATGGTATATTCATAGGTTCTTTCGTCTCCCATAACACCTACACTTTTCACCGGCAACAAAATAGTACCCGCCTGCCATACCGATTGATATAGATTATGCTTTTTGAGACCTTCTATATAAATAGCATCTGCTTTTTGTAAAAGTTCCACTTTATCTGCAGTAACTTCTCCCAGGATTCTGATGGCAAGTCCAGGGCCTGGGAAGGGATGGCGGTTGATCATTTCTGCCGGAATGCCCAGTTCCAAACCAACGCGGCGGACCTCATCTTTAAAAAGATAACGTAGGGGTTCTACTAGACTTAACTTCATAGTATCAGGTAATCCCCCCACATTGTGATGCGATTTAATAGTAGCCGAAGGGCCATGCACACTCACACTTTCAATTACATCGGGGTAAATAGTGCCTTGTCCTAAAAAGTGGATATCCGTTAACTGGTGAGCTTCACGATCGAATATTTCTATAAAAGCTTTTCCAATAATTTTTCTTTTTTCTTCCGGATCGGTTTTTCCGGCGAGGCGGGCATAAAAATAATCCCGGGCATCTACGCCTTTCACGTTCAATGCTAATTGGCGGTAAGTGGTGAGTACTTGTTCAAACTCATCCTTGCGCAATAAGCCGTTGTCTACAAATATGCCAAACAAATTTTCACCAATAGCGCTGCTAATCAAGGTGGCAGCAACGGTACTGTCTACCCCGCCACTCAATGCCATAATCACTTTCCGGTCTCCAATAGTTTCTTTGAGGGATGCTACGGTTTCATCTATAAAATGAGCGGACGTCCAACTTCCCGAGCATCCGCAAATGGTGAACAAGAAATTTTGTATTAATTGTTTGCCATGGGTGGAATGATAAACTTCCGGGTGGAATTGAATGCCATACAGAGGATGGTGATCGCCGGTTTTTTTGAAAGCCGCCACCGGAATACTTTCTGTGGTAGCCAATATTTCGCAATGATCGGGCAATTGCGTGATAGAGTCGCTATGGCTCATCCATAC
>CAIUKP010000304.1 GCA_903899675.1 uncultured Bacteroidota bacterium
GGCCGAACTACTCGTGCATTGCTTACAGGGTTTCTATTAGGATTAGCTATTCTAACCAAAGGGCCTGTGGCTTTATTAATTTGTATGCTAACCTTCCTGGTTATTCTTGTGAGAGAAAAAGGAAAGCGAATTATCTCAATACAATCTTTCCTGCTAATTATACTCAGTTGCTTTATAATTTGTTTTGCCTGGTTTGGGGTTGATCTGATTCAGCATGGACCACAGTTTATGGTTGAATTTATTCAGCGACAGATTGCCATTTTCAGCACCTCCGATGCAGATCACGGAGAGCCTTTTTTCTATCACTGGTGGGTTCTTTTGTTGGGATGCTTTCCTGCATCTATTTTTTTTATCCGGGGTTTGTTGTTGAAGCCTGAAAGCAACAATGCTCTTATTTTTAAAAAATGGATGACTTCATTATTCTGGGTAACCCTCCTGCTGTTTTCATTGGTTACTACTAAAATTATTCACTACTCATCCCTTTGTTGGTTGCCCTTAACTTTTATAGCAGCATTATTTGTTAATGCACATATATATTCTTTGCAAACCCAATTGAATAAAGCAATCACCGGTCTATTGGCATTGGTGGGATTGATAATCGGAAGCTTGTTTGCTGCTATCCCCATCATTATGATGAAAAAGGCAAACTGGTATACTTTACTGGATGATCCATTCGCACAAGCGAATTTACAAGCGGAGATAACTTGGCATTATTGGCAATCACTCGGCGGTATTTTTTTGGTGGCAGGTATACTCTTTTTTCTATTTAGTAAAAATCAAAGGCTGTCTATACCCGTTTTATTTGGATCGGTTACACTCGCTACCTATTTTTTAATCTTATTTATTTTCCCTTCTGTTGAAGCCATTAGTCAGCGAGCAAATATTGATTTTTTTAAAGCGCATGCTGGGGAGGATTGTTATATGGAAACCCTCGGCTATAAAAGCTATGCACCCTATTTTTATGGAAAAGTTCCGGCACCGGATGAAAAGCAGGCAAAATTACTGTTGACTGTAAGATCGAATAATTCTACGAGGCCAGATACCCTGAGTAGTTATCAGAAAGAAGTTGCCTATAAAAATTGGTTACTCTCCGGAAATATAAACAAGCCAGTATATTTTTCAGTTAAAATAAACGATCAATCTGTTTATGATACAGTGCCTGCACTTACCAGGTTATATGCAAAAAATGGCTTTGTTTTTTACCGGCGAATGCCATTAATACCTTAATGCTATTTTTTGTGTTGGTAAATGGGAGAATTAAATAACCCTAGTTGTTTAAAAAAGTAGCCAAAAGATACTTTTAAAACGCCAATACCATAGGTAATACTGCGAGATAAGTTGATGCTGGAAGCTTCCTTAAAGTATTTTGTTGGGCAAGTTACTTCTCCAATTTCAAATCCTGCATCAAATATCTGTGCTACCATTTCATTATCGAAAACAAAATCATCGTTGTTTTTCTCGTAATTCACCTTTTCAAGCACAGCTCTGCTAAAGGCTCTGTATCCGGTATGATATTCGCTCAATTTTTGATTTAGTAACACATTTTGTGTGAATGTGAGTAGGCGATTTGCAATATACTTATACAATGGCATGCCCCCCTTTAAAGCCCCCTTTCCTAATATGCGAGAACCAAATACTACTGGATACAATTCATTGGCGATGATACTACTCATGGCAAGAATAAGTTTGGGCGTGTATTGGTAATCTGGATGCAGCATCACTACGATATCAGCTTCTATTTCCAGTGCCTTGTTATAACATGATTTCTGGTTGCCTCCATAGCCTCTGTTTCGAGGGTGTGTGATAATATGTTGGATACCCAATCGCTCAGCTTCTTTAACGGTATTGTCTTTACTGGCATCATTTACTAAAATAATATCGTCTACCACATCAAAGGGAATTTCCCGGTAGGTTTGTTCCAAGGTTTTTTCCGCATTATAAGCAGGCATTACTACCACCACTTTTTTCCCATTAATCATCCCGTTACTTTATTAAATGTTCACTAAATCAACTAAATTAGAAGTGTAAAAGTAATTCATTTATATTCTCCAGCCATTTTCAGCCTGCTGGATCAAAACAGTATTATTATATGCGCCTAATTTATCTTTTATGGGTTCTTTTTTTTATTGCCTCAACAAATTCTGCTGCAGCCCAACAAATCAACAAAAATGAAAGAATGCAATGGTGGCGAGAAGCCCGTTTTGGGATGTTTATTCACTGGGGTGTATATGCACAATGGGCGGGCGTTTATAATGGACATGAACAACGCAAGGGGGGCGCAGAATGGATTTTAAATCGCAGCAAAATACCGGTTGCGGAATATCGGGAAAAAGCCAAAGAATTTAATCCGGTAAATTATAATCCGGATGAATGGGTACGAATGGCAAAAGAAGCCGGAATGAAATATATAGTTATCACAGCCAAACACCATGATGGATTTGCCCTATTTGGTACCAAAGCCAGTAACTGGAATGTAGTAGACGCAACTGCCTATGGAAAGGATTTACTTAAACCTTTGGCAAAAGCCTGCAAAAAATATGGGATGCCCTTAGGTTTTTATTATTCTCAGGCCCAGGATTGGACGAACCCCGGTGGTGCCGTATCCCGAAAACTTGCTTCCGAAGGATGGTTAAATCCAGATTCCGCCACGATAGATGCATATACCAAAGCCCACAATGGACATTGGGATTCTATTCAGGAAACCCGTTCATTCAATGATTATATAAAGGAGGTAGCAGTGCCTCAGGTAAAGGAACTATTAACGAATTATGGAAAAGTTTCGGTGTTATGGTGGGATACGCCAACCAATATGACCAAAGAGGCCGCAACTGAATTGCAGTCATTGTTGCGTTTGCAACCTGCTATCATAACCAACGATCGCCTGAAACGCCCCGATTTTCCGGGAGATACAAAAACCCCTGAGCAAAAAATTCCCGGGTTACAAGAAATTGATACCACCGATTTTGAAACCTGCATGACGATGAACGGAACCTGGGGATACCGAACATCAGATACCAACTGGAAATCGGCTTCAACACTTATTCGAAATTTATGCGATATAGCATCCAAAGGAGGAAACTATTTGCTGAATGTGGGTCCGAAAGCAGATGGCAGTTTTCCCGAGGCAAGTGTGCGTTTATTAGGAGAAATAGGCAACTGGATGAAAGTAAATGGGGAGTGTATATATGGAACCCAGTCAGCCAATATCGCACAACCTTTATGGGGAAGAATTACCCGCAAAAAAGGGAATAATGGTTCTGAAACCTTGTATTTAC
>CAIUKP010000305.1 GCA_903899675.1 uncultured Bacteroidota bacterium
CGATACCTCTTTTTTAATTTCATCGGGACAATATATTTCATGTGCTGATGCAATAAAAATAGTACAGTCTATAGGTAAAAAATATAAAATAGAAAATACCTGGTCGATATCTAACAAAAGCAGATTAAACAAACTGATTACTTCAGCCTGGAAAGATTGGGGTTTTGGAATTTTTACCCCTGAATTACCCATTACACGCATTCAGTTTGCGCAATTACTCGATGCATTAGTTAACCCTTTTGAACTTCGAGGGGTAACTCATCAGGGAAATTGGGAAGCCAACAAATAAATAATTAAAGTAAATATTACTAGTATATTATTGTTGGGTAAGCGTTGGATATTTTATTCCCAGCTGCTCCAGATAAGTGCCATATTTAGTGGGATCATAATAAAACGCCTTCATCTTATCTCGGTGCTTCTCCATAATTTCCCTGTTCAGGTAAACAGGGGGCGGATCTTTTGCAGAAATAAAGGGTATATATTTTTGATCTTTCGTTTGCACATTGGTAAAATAATCTTTGGCCTGTGAGAGTATAGTAGGATTGGTAAATAAATCAATCAAGGTTAAAGCAGTAGCTTTTGCACCTGCCAGAGATCCTTTATGCGCAATGGGTGTAGCCATTGCAATGGCATCTCCCCAATGATGCCCCTTGGTACCCTGAATATTAGCCGGGTATCGCAAAACGATGGTAGGGATATTCCACGAAATATCTGCAATATCATCCGAACCCCCACCCCACGAAAATGGAACAGACCCTTTGATGGTATCAATTATTTTCCGCATCCCCTTGATCGGTCGGCCCTGATTATCTTTTTCCGGTGCATCCAATAATTTTTGAACCGCCATGGCCAGTTGTTCATCCTGCTCCGACCATTCCGGCATACCTACCCGCTGAATATTTTTATACATGGCTTCTGCAATTGGTTTATTGAAGTGACCGGGCCAGGCGGTACCTAGAATTTTATACGACATTTTCGTATCCGTCATCATCGCAGCCCCCTGTGCGATTTTAATTCCGGCCTGCATATTTTTATAAATATCGTCGTAGGTTCTTTCGCGAAAGTAATACCAAACACTTGCTTGTGAGGGTACCACATTGGGCTGGTCGCCCCCATCGCGGATAACATAATGGGAACGCTGGGTTGGCTTCAAATGCTCCCGCTTATAGTTCCATCCTACATTCATCAATTCAACGGCATCTAATGCACTCTTTCCTCGCCACGGAGCACCCGCTGCATGGGCTGCATCTCCTTCAAAATCGAAGTTGATACTAACAAGTCCATTCATACCATTGTCGCCATAATCGGCAGAAAAATCACTGCTCACATGGGTGAAAATACAGGCATCAATATTTTTAAAATATCCATCCCGGATATACCAAGCTTTACTGGCCACCAATTCTTCGGCAACTCCCGGCCATATTACCAGGGTTCCGGGTATTTTATTTTCCTCCATTATTTTTTTTACTGCTATTGCTGCATAAATAATTACGGCCTGACCAGAATTATGTCCCTCCCCATGTCCGGGCGCACCCTCTACTATGGGAGAACGATACGCTACCCCTGGCTTTTGGGAAGCCTTAGGAATGCAATCAATATCACTTCCCAAAGCAATAACCGGGCTACCCGATCCCCATTTTGCCATCCAGGCAGTTGGAATACCTGAAATATCTTTTTGAATAGTAAACCCATTTTTGGCTAACACTTCTGTAAGGTAGCGGGAGGTTTCAAATTCCTGAAACCCTAACTCTCCATAGCTAAAAACCATGTCTACCATTTCCTGAATGTTTTTGGCCTTGCTCTGCACCTGGGTCAATGCATTTTTTTTCAGGGACTCTACCCATGCAGCGTCTTGTTTAACTTGGGAGAATAAAAGAACCGGAAAACATACTATGAGAAAGGATAAAAAATATTTGCGCATATACAATATTTAAAAGACTACAATTGGTGGCTACAAGTAAATATAATATTTAGTCGGTAAATTTTTCCTGCCAGCAAGCAGAAATTTTCAATTTTATAAGCGCCTCTGTAACCGAAATCTCACTCATATAATGCGTAATAGCTGAAATTCAATTGAAATTTTGCAAAAAGAAGAAGCGGGTTAATTCTAGATACAATATACCGAAATATTTCTAGCAGCTCTTACTTAACACTTTCAGGGGATGATTGATTCCTTAGAATAGCAAGAACTAATTAGATCATCTATAAAAACTATTTATAGAAAACTCTTTATACCTGCTTTTCGATTTATTAATATCTTTAAACAATACAAAGCTTACTTATGAAACAGAACAGACGATCTTTTTTACAGAAAACCAGTATCCTGGCAGGTGCCCTGGGTATAACCCAAACCGGATTTGGAAATACCCTTTCCAACGAAAAGCAGGAAACTCCACTTCCCCGGGAAATTCAAGCACTGCAACCCGCTTTAGATGGCGTAGTGCCCATTTCCGTTGAAGAAAGAAAACAACGAATCGCCAAGGCACAAGACCTCATGCAAAAAAATAAAATAGATGGTATTTTTTTAGAAGGCACTACTTCCTGTAACTATTTTACAGGGCTAAGGTGGGGACAGAGTGAACGAACATTTGGAGTGGTAATTCCGGCCAAAGGGTCCATCGCCTATGTTTGTCCGCAATTTGAGGAAGACAGAGCCCGGGAATTGATTAACCCGGTATTTGGAGAAGAGGTTCGCTGTTGGGAAGAACATGAAAGTCCTTACGCCTTAATATTAGGTATCATAAAAGACCGTGGAATTCGCTTTAGAAGAATCGGCATGGAAGAAAGGGTACGATTTTTTATTGCAGATGGCGTGAAGAAATTAGCCAGTGGCATAGAAATAGTAGATGCTACCCCAATAACAGCTGGTTGCAGAATGTATAAATCCCCGGCTGAAATTGCCCTGATGCAAAAAGCCAATGATGTTACCATTGAAGCGTATAAAGCTGCTTTTGCCTCTATTCAACCCGGCATGACGCAGGCACAATTGAGCAGAAATATTTCGGCTGCTTTTGAAAAGCTGGGATACACCGGTGGAGCTTCTGTTCAGGTGGGTAAATACTCAGCCCTTCCGCATGGAAGTATTGTTCCTCAAAAAATAATGGAGGGGGATGTAGTGATGGTGGATGGCGGAACTTCTTGCCAGGGCTATGCTTCCGACATCACGCGAACCATTGTAGTAGGCAAGCCAACCGACAAACAAATAGCAGTGTGGAATCAGGAGAAAAAAGCCCAGGATGCCGCTTTTGCAGCCATTCGGTTAGGGGCACCCTGTGAAATAGTAGATGCAGCAGCTCGAGCAGTGATTGAAAATGCTGGCTATGGCAAAAATTATAAGCTACCCGGACTACCTCATAGAACCGGACATGGCATAGGCATGGAGGGGCACGAGTGGACCAACTTTGTAAAAGGCAATACAACCCCCATTGGCGTAGGCATGTGTTTTAGTGATGAGCCTACTATTTCTATTCCGGGTGAGTTTGGGATACGGCTAGAAGATTGTCTTTACATCACCGAAAATGGCCCCCGCTTTTTCAGTGCGCAAAGTATCTCTATTGATCAGCCTTTTGGATAAGTAAAGAGGTATATCGAAAAAATTATCGCGGTTAGCAGCACTTACAGATTGTGCTCTGTTATTTTAGAAGATAATAATGGTCGTTGGAAGGACAATTCCGGCGGCTATTAATATCTCATTTATTGGAGAGTGGTACTGATTTGAGGTATATACAGGAGTTATGTGGCATAGGAGTAGCAAGACCACTGAGATATACACATATTTGAGTACAAAGAGTTTGCAACAGATAAAAAGTCCTTTTGATGATCTATAGTAAATTAATTACATTTGAATATCCCGTTACAAACATGCGCATATCTTCCTTTTTTGGATGTATATGCGCTATAGAGTAGCGGGTATAAGCTAGTTAGCACTCACCCTAAAAACCGACACGACCGACAACAAACGAAAAGAAAAAGGAAAAATAAATACCAACGCTTCGCAAAATTATAAGAGGTGTTTTGCGATCGCAATTGCAGACACAAAATCACCACTTTTAATTTTGCCCAACCACACCCAATGCCCACCCAACAC
>CAIUKP010000306.1 GCA_903899675.1 uncultured Bacteroidota bacterium
ATAAAAAAACATTTGGGTACGAATATTTTTTTTATATTATTGCAAGCATCAACAGGAGTTGATCAAATAGATAGAAATGAGTAAGAAGCAGTTATTTACACTTGAATTTCCGGTAAGATGTTCGCCCAGCATATTATTTGACTTTTTAGTCACCCCCGCAGGATTACAAGAATGGTTTGCCGATAAGGTAGATGAATGGGAAAATGTATATAGTTTTTCTTGGAACGGCGAAAAGCCTGATAAAGCGGAGGTAATTGACAAGGAGCAAGACAAATTCGTTCGGTATCACTGGTTACATAGCGACAAAAACGAATACTTTGAGTTTCGGATTGAAAAAACCGAGATATCCAATCAAACCATTTTGTTCATCAATGATTTTGCTGAAAAGAACGAAATCCGCGACCAGTCACAATTATGGCAATATCAGGTGAAAGATTTATTCCACCGCTTGGGTAGCAACTAATCGTTTCCCGCACCCTATTCTTCCGGTATTCGAATCCATTGTTGAAATACATTTTCCCATAAGGCAGGTATTTCATTCCAGGCTTGCATAGGGAACCAGCAGCTGTATTTTATAAAGGGATGTGAGGTTACTACTTGTGCGGAAACTTTTCGAAAGGGCATACAGGTTTCTTCTCTGAAGTGATGTTGCCAAGGATCTGTTGCCAAATCGATATACCAATTATTTGCTCCCTGTTGGAGCCAATCCTCTGCATTTTTTATCCATTGCTCCCGGTATTTTCCCTGTAAAATCAGGTGAATACTAAATCCATGCCCCCACCAGAAAAAACTGCGAATTGCTTTTGTATCACCAGCTGTAAATTGGCGGGGATAATCCAGCATCACCCAGGGCAATCCCAGATATTGTTCGCCTCTGGAAATTTTCGCAGCAACCTGTAACCAATCTCCCTTGCAATTATCTGGCAATTCTGAGGTTTGGCGGGTATACTGTTCGGCTACCATACCCAGTAAGTGATAAACCTTATCAATTATGGCATTCTTTGTTAAAATAATATCGGGATTCGATACCAATGCCCATTCCTCTGGCGAAAGTGTTACTTTTGAATTAGTCATTTTCCCTAATTAGAAGCACAAAGTGATAAAAAAACTGGACATTCTGATCATTAAGGCCTTTGTGGGTCCTTTTATCGCAGCTTTTAGTATTTCCATATTTGTATTAACCATGCAGTTTTTTTGGTTATACATAGACGATTTGGTGGGCAAGGGGTTAGATTTATTTACTGTTCTAAAGCTGGTAGGGCTAGTAACGCTCTTCTGGATTCCGACCGCACTTCCTTTGTCGTTGTTGTTTTCTTCTATCATGACTTTTGGGAATTTAGGTGAAAGATTCGAGTTGATTGCCATTAAATCGGCCGGCATTCCCTTGCTGCGATTTATGCGTCCCTTGTTAATTTTTGCAGTTTTTGTTAGTGGATTGGCATTTTTATTTGCGAATAACATCATCCCAGTTACCCAAAAAAAATTGTCGGCCTTAAAATATGATATCATTGTTGCCAAGCCGGCTTTTGATATCAAAGAGGGTATTTTTTACGATAAAATAGATGGCTATATCATTAAATTGGGTAAAAAATAAAAAAACGACAGCGTAATACATGATGTGGTAATTTTTGAAAAGGGGGCACCCTTGCAGGATTATTTAACCGTTGCAAAAACGGGCATCATGCGGCTTTCGAAAAATAAAAGAGACCTCGAATTTATCCTCCAAAACGGATCAAGGTTCGAAGAAAGTGGTCCCCGAAATAGTCGGAATACGCAGTTTATTCAAATGGGTTTTGCCACTTATAAAAAAGTGTTCGACTTGAATAGTTTTCAAATGAGCAAAACCGGCGATAGTGCATTTTACGACCCTAAAATGTTGAGTATTCGTCAGCTTAATGTTACCATCGATTCATTAAACAATCAGGATTCGTTGTTTGTGAAAAAAACTAATACTGAGTTTGCACCTTATCTTACTTTTGTAAGATATGCCGATACAGGTTGGGCAAAATCGAATGGGTTACCTTCCGGCAATCCTCAGCCATTTGACGAATTAATTCCCGATTCGATTAAACAAACGGTTTACAGCAATGCAATTGGGGCCATTCATAATTTAAGGGGAAATTCTATTGTGATGGAGCAAGAATATAAAGACAGATTGGAATCTCTTAATCTTCACAAAATCGAATGGCATCGCAAGCTTACCTTGTCTTTTGCCTGCTTGGTATTGTTTATGATTGGAGCTCCTTTGGGTTCGATCATACGGAAAGGTGGCTTGGGAATGCCGTTGGTATTTGCGATTATCTTTTTTGTGGTTTTTTATTTGCTGAACAATTTTGGTGAAAAACTGGTTCGTTCCAACGAACTATCACCCCTGAATGGGATGTGGCTATCTACTTTTTTACTAATACCAATTGGGCTGTTTTTAACTTATAAAGCCATGACGGATTCACAATTATTCAATAACGAATACTATTATCGTCAGTTCAAGCGGGCAAGGTTATTTTTGGCTACCTTTAAGTCTGATAAAAATCATCCATAAAACTTTTTATATGAGTAAGCCGCTGCATCGCCGTCAATTTATTAAAACAACCGGTCAGGCTGGCATTTCAGCTGGCATTCTTTTATCTGGATTGCCCTCGTTTGCTTCAGTAAAGCAAGCCTCTCCTGGAGAGATTGGATATACACAACAGCCCCTTCCCTACGGTTACCAGGCATTGGAGCCAATTATTGATGCCACTACCATGACGATTCATTATACTAAGCATGCTGCTACCTATACTAAAAACCTAACAGATGCCTGTTTAGCTGAAAAGGTAGACACAAACGCTAACTCACTAGAGCAACTGCTAAAAAATATTTCAAAGTATTCGGCAAAAATGAGGAATAACGGAGGTGGTCATTTTAACCATGAACTGTTCTGGCAGTGTATGAAGCCGGGAACTGCAAGCATGCCACAGGGAAGTTTATTGAATGCGATTACCACCTCTTTTGGCTCATGGGAAGCGATGAAAAATCAATTTAGTGATGCTGGAAAAAATCGATTTGGCAGTGGATGGGCCTGGCTGGTGCTTACTGCTGATAAAAAACTTACAATTGGTTCAACCCCCAATCAGGATAACCCATTGATGGATGTAAGTGAATTAAAAGGTAAGCCATTATTGGGGTTAGACGTTTGGGAACATGCCTACTACCTTACTTATCAGAACAGACGGGCAGACTACATCACCAACTGGTGGAATTTGGTGAATTGGGAGTTTGTTCAAAATCAATACAATCTTGGGTAATTTTTTCAACTGAAAATAATTCATTGTGCAAGTACAAGCAACCTGGGCCAATGGGCTCGCATTCGATTTATCATCACCCGATTCGGCCCATACCATTCGACTAGATGCCTCAATAGAATCTGGTGGAACAGATACCGGATTGAATCCAAAAAAATTATTGCTGGGCTCCCTTTGCGGTTGCAGTGGTATTGATGTAGTAGATATTTTGAAGAAAATGAAAGTACCCTTTGAAAAAATTGAAATAACTGCATCTGCGGAACAAACCGATGAAACCCCCAAAACATTTCGGTTCATTCATATGATTTATAAAACAGATGGAGCTGCGGAACATGCCGACAAAGTAGCCCGGGCAGTTGCGCTCTCTCACGAAAAATATTGCGGTATTTCTGCAATGTTGGCAAAGCATTGCCCGATTACGTATGAAATCGGAACTGTATAATTGATATTGAATCTGATTTACCCCTTAAACTCAACAGTCTGAACAAAGCGCAACAAAACTTCCGCCTGCAAAAATTTATTACCGCAGGAGGTGTTCTGCTGCTGATTGCCAAAATTGTGGCCTATCAACTAACCCATTCCTTAGCGATATTAACCGATGCGTTGGAAAGTATTGTAAATGTGGTAGCGGGACTGGTGGGATTATACAGTTTATATGTGGCTGCCAAACCGCGGGATCTGGATCACCCCTATGGGCATGGCAAGGCCGAATTCGTTTCTGCCGCTGTGGAAGGCACCCTAATAGTTGCCGCAGGGGTGATGATTATTTTTGAAACTATCCAAAATTTTTTCCATCCTCTTCCCCTTCAACAACTGGATATCGGCTGCTGGATTATTGCCGCAACGGCTTTGCTTAATTATGCAGGGGGTGCACTTTGTTTGCGCATGGGCCAAAAAAATAAGTCGCTGGCACTGGAAGCAAGTGGAAAACATTTGCAGATGGATACCTACTCTACGCTGGCTATATTGGTGGGGTTATTGATTATGCTAACAACCGGACTTACTTGGATAGACCAGGTCGTAGCATTGGTAATGAGTGTATGGATCATTTACAATGGTTACTCAATTATTCGCCGATCACTGGCTGGAATTATGGATGAGGCGGATAGTAAATTACTTAAACGATTTATTGTATTGCTCAACAAGAACCGAAGAGAGCAATGGATCGACTTACATAACCTACGGGTTATTCAATATGGCGCATTGTTGCACATCGATTGTCACCTCACCGTGCCCTGGTACCTAAATGTGCATGAGGCTCACCATGAAATTGATGAGTTGGCCAAGTTGATTGAGCAGGAAATGGGCGATAGTATAGAATTATTTGTGCATACAGACGGATGCATGCCTTTTAGTTGTACCGTATGTTCCATTGTAGATTGTAAGGTTCGGCAGCAAGCCATAGTTAGCCGGCCCGAATGGACCCTAGAAAATATCTTATCGAATGAAAAACACCGATTATAAAATGTCGCATTACCTTTGCAATTAATGTAAATTCTCATTGCTGTAAACCCTATTAAAGAAAATATCATGTTAAGTAGGAAAGAATACCAAACCGCCCATCAGGAAAGATTTTTAGAGGAATTGTTAGAATTACTTCGCATACCCAGTATTAGTGCCCGCTCGGAGAATAAATCCTATATGCAGGAATGTGCCGAATTGGTAAAAAAGCGTTTGCTAGAAGCCGGTGTAAACAATGCTACCATATATCCTACCGAAGGGCATCCGATTGTGTATGCAGAGAAAATGATTGACCCAAGTAAACCTACCATTTTGGTGTATGGTCACTATGATGTTCAGCCGGCTGATCCGCTTGAATTATGGACCAGCGGCCCTTTTGAACCCGAAATCAGAGATGGAAAAATATTTGCCCGGGGAGCCTGTGACGATAAGGGGCAATTTTATATGCACGTGAAGGCTTTGGAGATGATGACAAATACGGGTACTTTAACCGCGAACGTAAAATTTTTAATAGAGGGGGAAGAAGAAGTAGGTTCTCCTAATTTGGCAACTTTTGTAATCAACAACAAAGATTTACTGAAAGCAGATGTTATATTAATCAGTGACACTTCAATGCTGAGTATGGAAAACCCTTCCATTGATGTAGGGGTTCGTGGACTCAGCTATATTGAAGTAGAAGTTACCGGACCTAACCGCGACTTACACAGTGGCGTATACGGAGGGGCGGTTGCCAATCCAGCTACTATGCTGGCTAAAATGATTGCTGCCTGCCACGATGAAAATAATCATATTACTATCCCCGGCTTTTACGACGATGTGCTAGAAGCCAGTGATGAAGAAAGAGCCAAAATGGCATTAGCGCCTTTTGATGAAAATGAATACAAACAAGATTTGGGCATTCAGCATCTCTGGGGCGAAAAGGGATACAGCACCCATGAAAGAACAGGCATCCGGCCTACGTTGGAAGTGAATGGAATTTGGGGGGGATATACCGGTGAAGGAGCTAAAACGGTTTTACCTTCCAAAGCATTTGCTAAAATATCGTGCCGGTTGGTACCAAATCAATCTTCTGCAGTGATTACCGAAAAAATTATTCGTTATTTTCAATCCATGGCACCGCAGGGTGTTACCGTAACAGCTATCGAACATCATGGAGGAGAGCCTTATCTAACCCCTATTGATTCACATGCCTATCGCTCTGCTGCCAAAGCCATAGAAACCACTTTTGGCAAAGAACCCATCCCCGTAAGAGGAGGAGGCAGTATCCCCATTTGTTCTTTGTTTGAAAAAGAACTGGGATTAAAAATTGTTTTTATGGGATTCGGATTAGATAGCGATAACCTGCATAGCCCTAACGAAAAATACGACCTAGTTAATTATTACAAGGGAATAGAAACCATTCCCTATTTTCATCAGTACTTTGCAGAGGGACAGTAAGTTAATCGCGCTATGGAAAAAGAAAAGTTGCGAATAGACAAATATCTATGGGCAATCCGTTTATTTAAAACCCGATCACAGGCCGGTGATGCCTGTGATAAAGGGCGGGTTAAAATAGGGGGAGTTCCGGTAAAGGCCTCGAGAATGGTAGTAATTGGAGATGTGTATGAAGTAAAAACAGAAGCCCGCAAATGGGTTGTTCGGGTAACTGGGCTGCTCCTTACCAGGAAAGCCTATACTGAAGCAGTTTTGTATTATACAGACGAAACTCCGGAAGAAGAACTGGCGGCTATTCAGTTTAATGCCGCCTCATTTCAAACCGGAAAGCGGCTGAGTAAAATTGGAAGACCCACCAAAAAAGAACGTAGAGATTTAGGCGACTTTATGGATCCGGGAGTTAAAGAATAAAGCGCTTGATTTCTCATAGTAATGTATTGATGTATGCTGCATATTGATATTTTAACGGTAGTACCTGAATTGCTGGAAGGCCCATTCAGTCATAGTATTCTGAAAAGAGCACAGGATAAAGGTTTGCTTACTGTAAAAACCCATAACCTACGGCAATGGGCAATTAATAAACATATGCAGGTAGATGACTATGCTTTTGGGGGAGGTGCCGGAATGGTTTTAATGTGTGAGCCGCTGGCGAATGCCATTGAAAGCTTACAAGAGACTGGTGCGTATGATGAAATTATTTACTTAACACCAGACGGAAAAACCTTTCAACAATCAATGGCCAATCGACTTTCTATGCTTAACAGGTTGTTGCTGATTTGTGGACATTATAAAGGAATTGATGAAAGAATCAGAACCCAATATGTAACCCTCGAAATCTCGATTGGAGATTATGTATTAAGTGGTGGAGAAATTGCAGCCGCAGTAATTACGGATAGTATTGGCCGATTAATACCCGGGGTTCTGAATGATGAAACATCTGCATTATTCGATTCTTTTCAAGATAACCTGCTGGCTCCGCCAGTTTATACCCGTCCAGCCGATTTCAGGGGAATGCAGGTTCCTGAAATTTTATTACAGGGCGATCCCAAGAAAGTAGCAGAATGGCGTTTTGAACAATCGATTCAAAGAACCCGGGAAAGAAGACCCGACCTGCTGGAGGGAGAATAAGGAAATCTGATTCCACTTATACGCCCCCTTTACCTTATAACCCATTTTCTTTTCAGTTTTCAATATTTGTTGGAATTTTGCCGTTTTATAGTACGCTGTTACTCCATGGGAATATTTATTAGAAATTTTTTATGCGTTTTATTGCTGCTTCCGTTTATTCGGGTTAGCGCACAGCCGTTGGATGCAGCCTATTTGCAAAGCAATTTTCAGCTTCATATTACCAAATCAACTGGCCCCATTACGTTAGACGGTGAATTTAATGAGCCTGTTTGGAAAGAGGCAGAAGCTGCCGGAGCATTTCACAAGAAATATCCTACCGACGTAGGTGCGCCCAAGAAAAAAACGAGCGTGCAGGTATGTTACGACAGTAAATTCATCTACTTCGCAATAACAGCCTTTGATTCTGGGAAAGCATTGATACAAAGCTTGAAGAGAGATATGGGTCACGATGGGAATGATGGGGTAGGCATTACCCTAGATCCCGGGAATGAAAAAACCAATGGCTTCTTTTTTACCATAAATGCATTGAATGCACAAAGTGATGACCAATTAAAGATTGGTGACGAAATGCCTACCTGGAGCTGGGACAGTAAGTGGTTTTCGGAAACTAAAATATTTCCAGACCGGTGGACAGCTGAAATTGCCATTCCTTTTAAAAGTATCCGGTATTCGGCAGAAAAACTTACTTGGGGTGTAAACTTTGTTCGCAGCGATCCCAAGTCGAACGAGTTTTCTACTTGGACGCCCGTTCCGGTAAATTTTAAATCGATGAATTTGGGATTCACTGGGGCTTTAATATGGAAAGAACCCCCACCCCAAACGGGAAGCAATTGGGTATTCCTGCCCTACTTAACTGGAGGATTATCGGCAGATCGTGAAAATGGGGTAGGAACAAAAGCTACCTTTAATGGGGGGTTTGATGGTAAATTAGCGCTTACTTCTTCGCTAAATATGGATGTGTCGGTTAATCCTGACTTTTCTCAGGTAGAAGTAGATCAGCAGGTTACCAACCTAACCCGCTTTAATATTTTTCTTCCGGAAAGGCGAACGTTCTTTTTAGAAAATGCTGATTTATTTGCCGATTATGGAATTCCGCCCATCCGACCCTTTTATTCTAGAAAAATAGGGTTAGATCAGGATGGAAACCGAATACCTATTATAATGGGTGCTCGGGTTACCGGAAACATTTCCAATTCAACCCGGATTGGTTTTATGGATATGCAAACCGGCGCCCAAGATGGATATCGCCCAGAAAATTATATGGCCACGAGTGTAAGTCACCGAGTACTAAAAAGATCGGTAATCAAAGCCTATTTTTTAAACAGAGAAAATTTTATCAGCAGTGCAGAAAAAGCAGCAAACCCTTTGAATGCCTATGGTAGAAATGCTGGAACTGAATTTAATTATATCAATAATACTGGGAAGTGGAATGTTTGGGCAGCCTATCATCATTCGTTTAAGCAAAATATCACGAAGGATAATCACTACATGAATGCAGGATTTCAGTTCACCAACCGACACTGGGGAATTGTTACAGATATGGGAACTGTGGGAACCAATTATTATACCGATATGGGGTTTGTTGCACGAATAGAAAACTACGATGCGCTAAAAGATACCGTTGTAAGAATGGGATTTAAGCAACTATACAATGAAATGAGTTATCGTTTATTTCCCGAAAAGGGCAAAGTGGTGCAGCACGTAATGAAACTAACCACATTTGTTGTTTTAAATCCAGACTATACGCATAATGAAACCAATCTGGAAGCCAACTATAATGTAACGTTTAGAAATACCAGTGGTATTCAGGTAATGGCAACCCACAATCGGGTAAATATGTTGTATCCCACCTCTTTTACAAGTGGAACACCTTTACCAGTAGGTGTATACGATTTTCAGCAGTTGGCAGTAAGTTATCAAACAGATTTCCGTAAGCCGGTAAATGTATTGGTAAAGCTTGCCGGTGGTGAATTTTACAATGGAAACTACCAAAGCATTCGTGCCGTTTTAGGGATACGCCACCAGCCGCATATAAATATTGCCTTGCAAGCAGAATACAACAAAATTCAATTGCCAAATCCTTACGGCAGTACCGAATTAATTTTAATTGCCCCGCGTGTTGAATGGAACTTCAACACCCGTTTATTTTGGACAACTTTTATACAATACAATACACAACGGAACAATTTCAATATTAATTCCAGGCTGCAATATCGCTTCAGACCTATGAGCGATTTATATGTGGTATATACCGACAACTATTTTGTTACCCCGGTAATGACCAATAAAAATCGTGCGCTGGTATTCAAGTTAAGTTACTGGATTAATTAATCAGATACTACTTTTTAATACCAATTACTGGCAGCTGTTTTTCATTAATCATTTTATTCAGCGAAGCAACATCGGTTGATATAACTTTCTTCAGTTTGTCGATCTGCACATCTGCTTGTCCGGCCAAATCGGCGTATGCTTCCCGGGCTTGTTTACTGGGCGCATTTTGTCCGCTCGCTGCTACCCCATATAATCCTGCCAATTTATCATTAATCCGGATGGGGAAATTAAGCACGTCTTGTCCGCTTTTTGATTTGGTTTGATACAGGGCTTCTTCAATAGATGTTAATTGCTTCTGAATACTGTCGGCCATTTTTTTAATTTCTTTGGTATTGTCGCCCTCTATTAGAGATGTGAATTCAGTAATTTGACCACGGAGCGATCGAATATCTTTAATTGAGTTTTGCACCTGATTAAATTTATCCCGAACCTGCAATAAAAATGCCAGTTGGGCATCATAATCGGCTTCGGTGATGGTGTAGTTTGGATTTGGCTTAATAACAAATGGTACCCATGCAGAATCCTTACCCATAGTAAACTTAGCCTGATATTTTCCGGGCGCTGCTTTTGCAGAACCAATGCCGCCATTCCAAAGAATCATCCCATCTGTTTTTTCACCGGGGGGATAATTCATATCCCATATAAACTGATTCATACCTGCGGCATACTCAAGTTTATCATTTGCCTCCTTGGCAGATTTACTGAATGATTTTATGGGTTGATTCTTTTTATCGTAGATAGTGATTTTCAAATTAGCCGTATCTATCCCTTCGCGTAGGAAATAATTGAATACTACTCCGGATGGTGGATTTTCACCCATGTTAGCTAAGGGTGCGCCTCCACCACGGTTTCCTCTTCTGCCACCCCCTTCTGAGCGATAGGAATCATTTACTGCAAAAACATGCCAGTTTTTAGAAGTGATTGCGGTATCTTTTTGCTGAACAATACTCAAATCATCCAAGGTCCAGAACGCTCTTCCCTGGGTAGCCACAATCAGGTCATTTTCCTTGATGGTTAAATCTGTAATTGGTACTATCGGCAAATTCAGTTGAAATTTTTTCCAGTTAGCTCCATCATCATAGCTAAAATACATACCATACTCTGTTCCGGCATACAGCAGTCCTTTTCTAACTTTATCTGCCCGCATGGCTCTGCTAAAATGCATGTTGTTGATGCCGCTTACAATTTTTTTCCAGGTTTTTCCATAGTCGTAGGTGGCAAAAATATAAGGAGCAAAATCATCCAGCTTGTATCGGGTACCTACAATATAGGCAGCACCCTTTACAAAGGGATTCACTTCAATGCAATTCCACATCATCCACTTGCCGGCTTCGGGTGGTGTAACATTTTCCCAATTCTTACCACCATCTCTGCTGATATGAATAAGGCCATCATCGCTACCTGTCCATAACAAATCTTTCTCCAGCGGCGACTCTGCTGCTGTGAAAATGGTACAGTAATATTCTACGGAAGTATTATCCTTGGTAATGGGTCCACCACTGGATGCTTGTTTAGATTTATCATTGGTTGTTAAATCGGGACTAATCATTTCCCAACTCTGCCCTTCATTTTCGGTTACAAATAGATGGTTACCGCCGGCATAGAGTCTTTTGGGATTATGGGGCGAAAAAAAGAAGGGGAAGTTCCATTGGAAACGGTATTTAAGTACATCCGCTCCGGCGCCCATTGGATTATCGGGCCACACATTGATGGCACGGTTTTCACCGGTTCTGTGGTCGAGGCGGGAGAGGTAGCCTCCATAATTTCCACCGTATACGATTTCCGGATTCATGGGGTCGGCTTGTACATAGCCGCTTTCTGCTCCGGCTGTTACATCCCAGTCGCGTTGGGTAATGCCTGCACCGGTGGTTTTACTGCGAATACGAACAGTAGTATTATCCTGTTGTGCACCCAAAATTCTATAAGGATAGGCGTTATCGGTTGAAACGCGATAGAATTGAGCGGTGGGCTGATTGTCGGGTGAACTCCAATTATTTCCTCCATCAAAAGAAACCTGTGCACCACCATCATCAGCTACAATCATTCGATTTCCGTCTTGCGGATCTATCCATAAATCGTGGTGGTCGCCGTGGGGCGTATTGAGAGACTGAAAGGTTTTTCCTCCGTCGCGGCTGCGCATGAATTCAACATTGGGGCAATACACCAAGTTCTCGTTAACGGGGTCTACAAATACTTTTGTGTAATACCATGCGCGTTGCCGAATATTATTATCGCTGCTGGTGAGCGTCCAGCTTTCTCCGGCATCAGTGCTAACAAATAAACCCCCTGAGGCATTTTCTATAATAGCATATACTTTATCTGTGTTGGAGGGCGCCACGGCAACCCCTACAATTCCCCAAACCCCTTTAGGCAACCCTTTTTTCCCTGTAAGTGGCACCCAGGTTTCTCCGCCGTCTGTACTTTTATATAATCCGCTTCCCGAACCCCCGCTTTCCATACTATGCGGACGGCGTATAACTTCCCACATACCTGCATATAAAACACTGGGATTTCCGGGCTCCATAACTAAATCTGAGCATCCAGTTTGCTCATTAACAAACAAGGTTTTCGTCCAGGTTTTTCCTCCATCTGTTGTTTTAAATACTCCACGTTCAGCAGACGGCCCAAATAGGTGTCCGATTACTGCTACCCAAACGGTTTGAGGGTCTTTGGGATGAACTAGGATGCGCACAATATGTCGGCCCTCTTTTAATCCAAGATTTTTCCAGCTTTTTCCGGCATCGTCGCTGCGCCACATTCCACCCAATCCTTCAGAAACATTACCACGCATGGTATTTTCGCCTTCCCCTACATATACAACACTCTCATCAGAGGGAGCCAATGCAACGGAGCCAATGGTGCTTCCAAAATATTTATCGGAAATATTTTTCCAATTACTGCCGCCGTCCATGGTTTTCCAAACACCACCACCGGTAGCTCCAAAATAAAATGTGTTCTTATTTATACGGCTTCCTGTAACAGCCGCACTTCTGCCCCCGCGAAACGGACCTACTTGCCGGTATTTTAATTTGCTGAATAACACATCTGCCTCATCGGAAGCAGGAGGCGTTACGGCTACTACTGGCTTGGTCTGTTTTTTCTGCTGTGCAGTTGCAAAAAGGGAGACTCCAGCAAAGAGGAGTATACAGAGGGATATTTTTTTCATGTGATTTCGATTGGGTAACTAAGATACCGCTGAAATCACATAGAAAAAAAAAGAATTCGGCCGAATGGAATTTATTTTACGTGATACCATTTTTCATCCAGTCCCTCGTTGATTTTAATAGAGATATTTTCAATTTCGCTTTCAATGGGGCCAAAACTGAGTGTATATTTCCCAGGGAATTTAACGCCATTTATCTCCTTATATTCTTTCACATATAGGGTAGCTTTATCATCTTTTTTCATTCCCCTGCCAAAAGCTTTCATCATACTACCAAAGCCAGACATATTAGCTGCCATATCGCCTGTAGCTTCCATTTGTTTAACCAAATTAGTTTGGCTATCGATATAGTACATTACTACTTGACCAGTTTTGAGGGTTAATTTGATTTTATTACAAACCACTTTACTGATTTTCTCGGTTCCGGCTAATTCGGCTTTATGGCCCTTAGCTGCATAATTTACCAAATCACCAAAAGCGCCGGCACAGTCCAATTCATATTGCTGGGCGGCTACCTCCGCATCTGGTATGCGAGATGTTACTGCTTCGGTACCTTGCATATCCCCAAAGCCGCGCATAGCGGGAATAAAAACATACCCTACTGTATCAGTAATCATGGTAAAGCTATCCCCCATTCCCATGATTCCTCCGATTTGTCTGCGGAATAACTTTCCTTTTTCTCTTACCAGAGTTAGTGGCAAATCAATGGTACGGCCCATCATTGCCATACCCAAATTGCTATTCACTTCCAGATAACGGATACCCTCTAATTTCTCTCTGCCACCCGCTGCAGCCTCGTATTTGGCAATTATTTCATCGGCGGTTTGTGCATGGGCAAAAAGTACAGTAAAGGAAAGTAGCAGGGCAAATAGTCCGGAACGAAGTTTCATGGAATAAGTGTTATTGGTTACAGTAAATTACTTTAATATTATCCTTCAAAGATAATCAAGTTTCGTTGTAACAAGCAATGGGGGGAAATGTTCATGCCTTCGAACCCATTACAGGAAAAATCAATTTATGATAATTAAGGGCAACCGGGTAGCTATTCTAGAATCGCGTATCGACTATTCGGAAATAATCATTGAAAACGGTATCATTCAAAGGATTACGCTTTTACAGGAGGGTCCGCTTGCGGGCGCCCCATTTATTTTACCTGGGTTTATAGATAGCCATGTGCATATTGAAAGTAGCATGTTGGTACCTGCCGAATTTGCTCGGCTGGCAGTTGTGCACGGAACTGTTGCTATCATAAGCGATCCGCATGAAATTGCCAATGTTTGTGGGGTTGCTGGGGTAGATTTTATGATAGAAAATGGAAAACAGGTCCCCTTTAAATTTCATTTTGGAGCCCCCAGCTGTGTGCCCGCCACCATTTTTGAAACCGCCGGGGCCGCCATCAACAGCGAGGAGGTGGATGCATTATTAAGCCGGAAGGATATCTATTATCTGAGCGAAATGATGAACTATCCCGGTGTATTGCAGGGTGATAGCGAAGTGATGAAAAAAATAGCTTCCGCGCATAAATGGGGGAAACCGGTAGATGGTCATGCCCCCGGATTAAGAGGTGAAATGGCGCGTAAATATATTGCTGCCGGCATCAGCACCGATCACGAATGTTTTACAGCGGCCGAGGCATTGGAAAAACTGCAGCATGGCATGAAAATTTTAATAAGAGAAGGAAGTGCGGCAAAAAATTTTGATGCACTGATTGAATTGCTGTACGATTATCCCGAACATATTATGTTTTGTAGTGATGATAAGCATCCAGATAGTTTGGTGGAGAGTCATATAAATGCGCTCTGTGCCCGGGCCATTCAAAAGGGTCTCCCCTTGTTTGCTGTATTACGGGCTGCTTGCATAAATCCTGTGTTACATTATTCGATGCAAGTAGGCCTGTTAAGGGAGGGGGATTCGGCAGATTGCATCCTGGTTAACAACTTACAAGATTTTCGAGTTTTAGCAACTTATATCAACGGTTGTTTGGTTGCAGAGAATGGGGTGTCGTTGATTCAAGCGAATGGTAAGGTTACCCCCATAAATGCATTTGAGGCAAATCCGGTTTCGATAGCAGACTTGTCCATTCCCAGCGTGAATTATCCTTCAGACGAGGAGGGCAGCATTCCGGTAATGCAGGCCCTCGACGGCCAATTAATAACCCCCCGTATTTATTGCAAGGGAAATAGGAAAGCCGATGAATGGATATGTGATCCCGCTGAAGATCTGCTAAAAATTGTGGTAGTAAACCGGTATCATCCTGCGCCAATTGCTAAAGCTTTTGTGCAGGGGTTTGGATTGAAAAAAGGGGCTATTGCATCTTCAGTGGCACACGACAGTCATAATATTGTTGCCGTAGGGGTAGATGATGAAAGTATTGCTGCCGCAATCAATTTGGTTATACAAAGTCGGGGTGGCGTTAGCTGTGTAAATGATGGGGATCACTTGAATGGAATGATTATAGCTTTACCCATTGGCGGTTTGATGAGTGTGGAAAATGGCTATCGGGTTGCAGAATGCTATACGGCTATAGACCAAATGGCAAAGAATTTAGGAAGCCTTTTATCTGCCCCGTTTATGACGCTAAGTTTTATGGCTTTACTGGTAATCCCACATATAAAATTGAGTGATCGGGGATTGTTTAATGGGGATGATTTTAGTTTTTTAACAACAGCCTCTTGAAGAAAAATAAGGAGCTCAGATTAGAATATTTATTTTAAGAAACAGGGGATTGCCAGTAGCTTTGAATTTATAAAACTCCTTAATCATGATCGTTAATTTCAGTAGCCATCATACCCTTCTTAGCAATTGGATAGCCGAATTGCGGGATGTACAGATACAGGGAGACAGAATGCGGTTTCGTTCCAATCTAGAAAGAATTGGTCAGGTGGCTGCGTATGAAATCAGCAAAGTACTCCCTTGGAAAATACAGGAAACTCAAACGCCACTTGGCATTCACGAAAGTAAGGTTTTAGAATCACAGCCGGTATTAGCCACTATTTTACGAGCTGGCTTAACAATGCATCAAGGAATGTTGCAGTATTTTGATAAAGCCGACAATGCCTTTATTTCTGCTTATCGCAAACATCATCCTGATGGAAGTTTTGAAATAAGTATGCAGTATATGAGTTGTCCATCCCTCGAAAATAGAATTGTAATCATCAGCGACCCCATGTTGGCAACGGGTGCCTCTATTATTAAAACGATTGAATTTATCCGAAGGGAAGGTCAACCTAAAGCAATACATGTTGTATGTGCCATTGCTTGCACCGAAGGGATTGAGATGATTCAGCGGGATTGCGGAGACCAGATCAGCATTTGGTGTGGAGACATTGATGATGAACTTACCGCTAAAGGATATATTGTTCCCGGCTTGGGTGATGCAGGTGATTTGGCTTTTGGAGCGAAAACCCAGCAATAAATAAGGGTCGGAAGGCGGGAAATAGCCAAATTATAACGCTTTTAACCTGC
>CAIUKP010000307.1 GCA_903899675.1 uncultured Bacteroidota bacterium
GGATTACGAGGTTTTCGAAATTTTGGATAATAAAAAAGATTCGAAGATTAAAAACTCAGATATTTTTAATTCAAATCAAATTAATCTTGAAAAAGAGATTAATAAAAAAATTAATGATGATTTAGCTGAAATGAAAAAAGACGAAGAAATCAAAGATTGTTTTTCAAATATTGAAAATCGTATGTATAAGTTAGATGAAATGGAAATATCTTTTGAACAAAAAGGATTTATTGTATTTAGTGTGAAGTTTGGACTTGGATCTGCATGCATGTCCGTTGATGGAACAGAGGTACAAATACCAATTAAGGAAATTGAAAAATTTGTTAAATAAATGGAGTTTTTTTCCTATTTCGCACACACGCAATCACACTAACACTCATGCTCCTGGGGCGCACAGGCTCTCACTCTGTTCTTACCCGTAGTATTCTAGCCGTAACTCCTGCACCCGCTTATCTTCCATGTACTCATCAAAAGTAGTGAGTCGATCAATAATGCCGCGGGGGGTTAATTCGATGATTCGGTTGGCCACCGTTTGTATAAATGTGTGATCGTGCGAAGTGATTAATACTACACCGGGGAAAGTTTGACAGCCCTCATTGAAACTTTGGATACTCTCCAGATCGAGGTGGTTGGTGGGTTGGTCGAGAATTACTAGGTTAGGATTCTGCAACATCATCCGGCTAACCATACAACGCACCTTCTCTCCCCCACTCAATACATTCGTCTTCTTTTGCACATCATCCCCACTGAACAACATCTTACCCAAAAAGCCGCGAATAAACGGCTCATCGGCATCTGTAACATGCGGAGGTACATATTGACGCAACCAATCCATTAAACTCAAGGGCTCCTGAAAAAACTCTTGATTCTCAAGCGGCAAATAGGCTTTTGTAATGGTAGTGCCCCACTCAAACTTACCTGTGTCGGCAGTGGCATGACCATTAATAATTTCAAAAAAATGAGTAACTGCCAACGGATCTTTACTCATCAAAGCAATCTTATCTCCCTTATTAATACTGAAATTAACTTTTTCGAATAATTTTCTTCCATTCACACTTTTACTCAACTGCTCTACATTCAATATTTGATTTCCTACTTCCCGCAATGGCTGGAAAATAATACCGGGATATTTCCGGTTAGAAGGTTGAATATCTTCAATCACCAACTTCTCCAATGCCTTCTTTCGCGAAGTAGCCTGCTTACTTTTAGAGGCATTGGCAGAGAATCGGGCTATAAAGTCGAGCAACTCCTTTCGCTTATCCTCATTCTTTTTATTCTTATCACTAATCTGCCGACTAATCAACTGAGACGACTCGTACCAGAAAGTATAGTTTCCGGTAAACACTTTAATCTTACTGCGATCTACATCTGCCACATGTGTGCACACGGTATCTAAAAAGTGACGGTCGTGACTCACCACCAACACAATATTTTCGTAATCGGCTAGAAAATTCTCCAGCCAGCCGATGGTTTCAATATCCAATACGTTGGTAGGTTCATCCAATAAGAGGATATCAGGATTTCCAAACAATGCCTGTGCCAATAATACCCGCACTTTATAATTAGAGGGGATGTTTTTCAACTGCATCTGGTGCATATCTTCGGATACACCCAAACTGCTTAATAAACTGCCGGCATTGCTTTCGGCTTCGTAACCGCCCATTTCGCCAAATTCTCCTTCCAGTTCTCCGGCTTTCATGCCATCTTCCTCAGTAAAATCTTCTTTGGCATAAATGGCATCTTTTTCATGCATCACTTTCCATAAGCGCTGATGACCCATCAGTACCGTATTCAACACGGTAGTTTCATCAAACTCAAAATGGTTCTGCTTTAAAACCGCCATACGCTCTCCGGGACTGATTTCGATGGTGCCTTTGTTAGGCTCAATCTCCCCGCTGAGTATTTTTAAAAATGTAGATTTTCCGGCACCATTGGCTCCAATTACCCCATAGCAGTTTCCCTTTACGAAGTTGATATTCACCTCATCAAACAATACCCTTTTACCAAATGCCAGGGTAATATTTCTTACACTAATCATAATTCAAATGCTGTTTTCGCGGCAAAAGTACGATTTAGGAGTTGATTAGCGGCCAGGAATCAACATTTTAGGGGGTTTAACAGTTGATTTGGGGAGAAATTTGTAATTTTGTCTATCCTTACGACCTTATGAAACCCAACCAACGAACCAACTCTGCCCAACGTGCTTTAGCGCGCCGCGAATTTCTTCAAAATATTTCCCTGGCCACACTGGCCGTTTGTGGTGCCCCATTTACATCCCTTACCGCTAGGGATGTTGCAGATTTGCAGGATGACGTAGTAATGCGCTTTGCCGTTGCTTCCGATATCCATTATGGGCAACCTGCCACGGCTTATCGCGAAATGACGCAAACCGTTTTGAAACAGTTGAATCGTTTCCACCTCGATTTCCCATTAGAATTTTGCGTTTTCAATGGCGATCTGATACACAATGAGCCTCCCCTGCTTACGCAAATAAAAAATGAGTTCATGCAGCTGAGCATGCCTTGGTATGTTACCCGGGGAAACCACGATATGGTTACCGCCAAAGATTGGATAGATACTTTTGGGTATCCCCTTAATCATACCGTTACCCACCAGCAATCGCTTCTGATATTGGGCGACACCAGCAACGAGAAAGGCACTTATCTATCCCCCGATTTAGTTTGGTTGAAAAAGCAGTTAGACAAGGGCAACAAATACAAACATATTTTTCTGTTTTTACATATTCCTCAAGCACCCTGGACGCCCAATTCGGTAGATACGCCAGCATTTTTTGAAACAATCAAAGGCTATCCAAATCTGCGGGCGGTATTTCATGGCCATGAGCATGATCAAGACGGATTCCGAACCGAAAGTGCCATCCCCTTTATTTTTGATGCGCATGTTGGTGGCAACTGGGGAACTCCTTACAGAGGATTTAGGGTGGTAGAACTACTTAAAAACAACAGTTTTGTTTCTTACATGATGAACCCAAGTGAGAAGTTGAAGGAAGAAAAATGGAAGATTTATTCCTAGTAAATTTTACCAAGTACTGCGGGCGCTAACTGGCGTATCCAACGTATCTATCCGCCCACTCAGAAACTGATAATAAGCAGTAATGGCAATCATGGCAGCGTTATCGGTGCAATATTCAAAAGCAGGTACATAGGTTTTCCAGCCCTTTTCTTTTCCTAATTCCTGTAAGGCTTTCCGTAAGCCACTATTAGCACTTACCCCCCCGGCGATACATATCTCTTTCACCCCCGTTTGCTCAACAGCCAGTTGAACATTCCTCATCAGCATTGCCACAATGGTATGCTGCACCGAAGCACAGAGATCAGCCAGATGCTGCTCAATAAAATCTGCCGGTTGCTTTTGCAAAAAATACAATACCGAAGTCTTCAAGCCACTGAAAGAGAAATTGAGTCCGGGCACCCTGGGTCGCGCAAACTGAAAGGCCAGCGGATTTCCCGATTGGGCATATTTATCTACCAGTGGTCCACCCGGATAAGGCAACCCCAACAGTTTGGCAATTTTATCAAATGCTTCTCCAGCCGCATCATCAATGGTTTCTCCAATAATTTCTAATTGAAGTGGACTATGCGCGAGCACTAATTGTGTATGTCCACCACTTACGGTTAAGCAAAGAAAAGGAAAGGAAGGAGGGGTTGAAGCAATCAGATTTGCCAGCACATGGGCCTGCATATGGTGTACAGCCAGCAAGGGTTTTTGCAGGGAAAGGGCCAGCGATTTGGCAAACTGGGCACCTACCAGTAAACTACCAATTAATCCGGGAGCAGCCGTAAAGGCTATGGCATCAATTTGTTGCAAAGCCTCCTGTCGATTCATTTCAGGAAATGCTTGCACCAGGGCACTATTTACTACCGGAACTATATGCTGAATATGTGCACGACTGGCCAGTTCGGGTACTACCCCACCGTACTGCTCATGCACTTTTTGATTGGCAATAAAATTAGAAAGTATCTGTCCATCCCGGCAAACAGCCGCAGCAGTTTCGTCGCAAGATGATTCGATGGCCAGTATGGTTGCAGACATGATTGGGAATTTTCAAATGCCCTGCAAAGGTACAACCAATCTGGTAAGCAGGGTTACTTGCTGCGGATGGCCACTACCGGATCCATTTTAGCAGCAATAGACGCAGGAATAATTCCGGAAGCAATTCCCAAAACAATACAAATACTAAGGGCTAAGAAAATGATATTGGGAGCAATAATAATGGGAAAAGGAAGAAAACTACTCAACGCCAGGGTTAACAACCAAACCATCCCCAAACCTATTAATCCACCAATTACACATAAAAAGGCACTCTCTAAGAGAAACTCGGTGAGTATTGTTCGGCTTTTGGCACCCAGGGCTTTTTTGAGGCCAATCTGACTGGTTCTCTCCCTTACGGTAACAAACATAATATTGGCTACCCCAAAGGCTCCCACAATCAAACTAAGACCTGCAATCGCCCAACCGCCAGCTGAAACCTGTCCAAAAAAGCTGGTAACCTGCTCGGCAAACATGGCCACATCATTGCACGAAAAATTATCTTCCTGCGTTGGACTGAGTCTACGGATTTGCCGCATAATTCCCACGAGTTCATCTTGCAGGGCCGCAGAAGGAACACCTGCTTTGGCCTGTACCATAATTTTAGGACTATTATTTTCCGGATCAAATACACTGGCAAAATAGCGATAGGGAACAATAACTGTTTGATCAAAATCAAAGCCACCCACTAAACTTTGTCCCTGCTTTTTTATTACTCCTTCAATTTGCAATTTCCGCCCATTGTATCCAATGGTTTTACCGAGAGATTTTTCAGGACTCCCATATAATTCGGTAGCTACTTTATCGCCAATTACACATATAGGCGATCCCCGCTCAAAATCGGCGTCGGTTAGATATCGACCTTCTGAAATGTCGATGGTTTGAATTTTATTGAAGTCTTCGGTTGGACCGTAGAGATTGATATTAGATAAAATATTGTCTTTGTAGTCAACATTCACATTTCTATCCACCATAAAACAAATGGATGAAAAGAGTTGACTTTTGTCCTTTATGAATTTCATCTCTTCGAACTTCATATTGGGCCGCTTCAGAAATTTCCACCAGGGATAATCGGGTCCGCCGGCATAGTTCCATTTATCGATATAAATGGTGTTATTTCCCAGCGATTTGATATCGGTTTGCACTTTTTGTTCCAGGCTATTAACAGTGGCCAGTACGCCGATAATGCAGAAAATACCGATGGTTATACCAAACAGCGACAAAAAAGTACGGAGTTTATTGGCCCAAAGTTCCTGGGTTGCCATTCGGAGGCTGGTAAACAGAATATTCAACAATTTAACCATAGCCCAAAAGTACAATGCCAAGGGGTGAGGGTGAGCAAAAATTATGTAAACGGCAAAAAAACTGTGTAAGTTATCGAAATTAGGGAGGGGTATCGGCTGCACATTCCATAAAGTATATAAAAAGGGGACGGAAAGTGGAAAGAAAAAAATGCGGAATTACCCTTGGCATTGTATCCTGTAGTATTTTTGCATCCAATTGAATAAATCCTCATAACTATGGCATTGAAAAACGTGCTCACTTCTTCGGTTGGTAAAAAATTGGTGATGGGTTTTACCGGTATTTTTCTGATTCTTTTTTTGGTTGTTCATGCGGGGTTAAATGCCTGTATCTGGGCTAACGACGGGGGAGAGATGTTTAATAAAGCTGCTCATTTTATGGGTGGAAATCTTGTTCCGCGAATTCTAGAAGTTGGTTTATTTGGCGGTATTTTCCTACATATAATACAGGGATACCTGCTAACGCTCGATAACCGGAGCAAAAGAAGCGTTGGTTATGCAGTGGATTATAGTAAGGGTAGTAAATGGTATAGTCGCAGTATGGCGATTCTGGGAACTATCCTGCTCCTATTCTTTATCCTGCACTGGAAACATTTTTGGGTACCTTCTCGTTTTACCGGTATTCCTGAAGCCAAATTCTATAATGGTATAGAGGTGCATGATGTATTTGCCCTAATGAAAGATACTTTCAGCGAAGCTTGGGTAGTAATTTTTTACGTAATTAGTTGCGCTGCATTGGGCTATCATTTGGCACATGGTTTTCAGAGTGCTTTTAAAACTATCGGCATACATAATAGAAGATATCATACTATGCTGTCTGCTGTAGGTATGGGATTTTCAATCGTTATCCCTACCCTATTTGCCCTTATGCCCATAAGTTTATATCTCGGTTGGATTAGATAATTCATTTATTCCAGCCTATAACTATTTAGAACCCTACAAACTGAACCAATATGTTAGATGCAAAAATTCCTGCAGGACCCCTGCCAGAAAAGTGGACAGACTATAAAGGACATTGCAAACTAGTAAATCCCTCTAATAAAAGAAAGCTGGAAGTGATTATTGTAGGAACCGGATTAGCCGGTGCCTCAGCTGCTGCATCTCTGGCCGAATTAGGCTATCAGGTAAAAGCATTCTGCTTTCAAGATTCTCCCCGTCGCACACATTCCATTGCAGCACAGGGAGGTATCAATGCAGCCAAAAATTATCAGAATGATGGGGACAGTATTTTCCGTCTTTTCTATGATACTATTAAAGGAGGCGATTACCGGGCGCGCGAAGCTAATGTGCATCGCTTGGCTGAGGTAAGTGGAAACATCATCGATCAGTGTGTAGCCCAGGGGGTTCCTTTTGCGAGAGAATATGGCGGATTGCTCAGCAACCGATCATTTGGTGGTACACAGGTTCAAAGGACTTTTTATGCAGCCGGACAAACCGGTCAGCAATTATTAATAGGTGCCTATCAAGCATTGGAGCGGCAGGTTGCCTTGGGAAATGTGAAAATGTATAGTCGTCACGAAATGCTCGAGCTGGTAACCATTGATGGCAAAGCCCGCGGTATAATAGCACGTGATTTAGTAAGTGGAGCATTGGAGCGCCATTTTGGGCATGCAGTATTGCTTTGTACAGGTGGCTATGGCAATGTGTTTTACCTATCTACCAATGCCATGGGCAGCAATGTTACTGCTGCCTGGAAAGCGCACCGCAATGGAGCCTATTTTGCCAACCCTTGCTTTACTCAGATTCACCCAACCTGTATCCCTGTTAGTGGCGACCACCAGAGTAAACTTACCTTGATGTCAGAATCGCTCCGCAATGATGGTCGTATTTGGGTGCCTGCTCAAAAAAATGATACCCGCAAACCAACTGATATTGCAGAAAATGAGCGCGATTATTATTTAGAAAGAAGATATCCTGCATTCGGCAACCTGGTTCCTAGAGATGTAGCATCAAGAGCTTCAAAGGAAAGATGTGACGAAGGATATGGAGTAGGTACCAGCAAACAAGCAGTTTACCTCGATTTTGCCGATGCTATTATCCGGTATGGAAAAATAGAAATCAGCAAAGAAGGAAAGAGCAACGCTACACTGGAAGAAATCATCGCACTTGGAAAAGAAGTGGTGAAAGAAAAATACGGTAATCTGTTCGATATGTATGAAAAGATTACCGGAGAAAATCCTTATGAAGTTCCAATGCGTATTTATCCTGCCGTGCATTATACCATGGGCGGACTTTGGGTAGATTATGAATTACAAACCTCGATTCCTGGTTTATACGCTTTGGGTGAAGCTAATTTTTCCGATCATGGTGCGAACCGACTAGGGGCTTCAGCCCTAATGCAGGGATTGGCAGATGGGTATTTTGTAGTTCCTTATACGCTCGGTAATAATTTGGCGGATGAGATTTACAACAAACCGATTGCTACCTCCCATCCAGCTTTTGAAGAAGCAGAAAATAAAGTAAGTGAGCGCATCCAAAAATTAATGAGCATCCAGGGAACGCAAACGGTAGAAAGCTTTCATAAGCGACTCGGAAAAATTATTTGGAATCAGTGCGGTATGGCACGTACCGAAAGTGGATTAAAGCAAGCCATCGCTGATGTGCAGGCATTGAAAAAGGAATTCTGGAGTGATGTGAGAATACCCGGAGTAGTGAATGGAATGAACCCTGAGTTAGACAAAGCCAATCGCGTAGCAGACTTTATTGAACTCGGAGAATTAATGTGCGTGGATGCTTTAAACCGAAATGAAAGTTGTGGCGGACATTTTAGGGAAGAATACCAAACACCCGATGGTGAAGCATTAAGGGATGATGCCAATTATATGTATGTGGCTGCTTGGCAGTTTGCAGATGAGCATAAGTGGGAGCTACATAAAGAACCATTGGTGTATGATGTTATCAAACCCAGCCAAAGAAATTATAAGTAATACTACCCTATTGAACCTCTAAAATGATTCCCTGTGGAATCTGATCGAACCATGGAACATTATCACATGAATTTGAACCTGAAAGTATGGAGACAACCCAATAGCCAAACACCCGGCGCTTTTAAGTTATACCGGGTAGAAAATATTTCTTCTGAAATGAGTTTTCTGGAGATGTTTGATGTGCTGAATGAACAATTGATTCGAGATGGCGAAGATCCGATTACGTTCGACCACGATTGCCGTGAAGGTATTTGTGGATCTTGCTCAATGTATATCAATGGTAAGCCGCACGGACCCTGGGCTGCCAACACTACCTGCCAGTTGCACATGCGGGCCTTTCACGATGGCGATACCATTGTGGTAGAACCCTGGCGTGCAAACTCTTTTCCAGTTATTAAAGATTTAATGGTAGATCGCAGTGCATTTGACCGCATCATTCAAGCTGGAGGATATATCAGCGTAAACACAGGTAACGCGGTTGATGGTAATTCGCTGCCTGTTCCAAAAGACCATGCCGATCAGGCTTTTGCGGCAGCTATGTGTATTGGATGTGGAGCCTGTGTGGCTGCCTGTAAAAACAGCAGTGCGATGTTATTCCTCAGTGCCAAAGTTTCACATCTGTCCCTGCTTCCACAAGGAGATCCCGAAAGAAGCAGTCGTGTAGTAAATATGGTTGCACAAATGGATAAAGAAGGATTCGGAGCCTGCACCAACACGGGTGCCTGTGAAGCCACTTGCCCTAAAGAAATTTCCATTGCCAATATTGCCCGCCTGAACAAAGAATACCTGCTGGCAACTTTAACGGCTGAATAAAATTACTGAATGCCTAAAAAAGCTGCCGCAGTTATGTGGCAGCTTTTTTTATGCCAATGCGTATATTTTGGTAACTTACCTCAAAATTTTTCCATGCCCAATTTCAAGGATTTGTTTTTGATAAACCCCGACATTCATTTTTTGAACTTTGGATCTTTTGGTGCTTGTCCCGCACCCATTTTTGAAAACTACCAATACTGGCAACGCCTACTTGAGTGGGAACCCGTGCAAATGATTGCATTCGATGGGTTGGGATTTTTAGCCAATAGCCGACAAAAATTAGCTGAATACCTTGATGTTGCCGATAAAGATGACCTTGTATATATTACCAATCCTTCTTTTGCCATTAATCTGATTGCTAAAAACATTTCTCTGCAACCGGGCGATGAAATACTCACCACAAATATAGAATATGGGGCCTGCGACAGAACCTGGAATCTCTATTGTAAAAAAGCTGGGGCAATTTATAAGCGCCAACATATCCCCCTACCCGTAACTACCGCCGAAGCATTTACGGAAGCGTTTTTTAAAGGACTAACCCCAAACACAAAAGCAATTTTTATTAGTCATATTACCAGTTCTACTGGCCTGATTCTTCCGGTAGAACCCATCGTGCAAAGAGCCAGGGATTTGGGATTAATAACTATTGTAGATGGGGCCCATGCACCTGCTCATGTACCTCTTTCTATTGAACAACTGCAACCCGATTTTTATACGGGTGCTTGTCATAAATGGATGATGGCTCCCAAAGGTTGCAGCTTTTTATATGTAAACAAAAAAAGCAGATCAATTTTAGCTGAGCC
>CAIUKP010000308.1 GCA_903899675.1 uncultured Bacteroidota bacterium
TCCCCATGCTATTGCCAACCTTGCTTGCCTCCGAATTTCATTGGACTCAACTTTTACAGCCACAGTTTTATATAGAGCATGGCGGTTTGTGGTTGATATTATTTGTAGTATTTGCCGAAACAGGACTTTTTGCCGGTTTTTTTCTGCCGGGGGATAGCCTACTTTTTGTTGCCGGAATTTATAGTAGTGATATTGCCAGGGCAGTGATTGGTCCGGGTAGTGAAGTGTTAGATTTGATTGTAATCGCCTTGCTGATTTCTGCTGCCGGAATCTTTGGCAATTTTGTGGGCTTCTGGTTTGGAAAAAAAGTGGGTCATGCGATGTACGATTGGAAAGATAATATCCTTTTTAAAAAAAGATACCTAAAACAAGCGCATGATTTTTATGAAAAAAATGGGGGAGGCGCCATAGTAATTGCCCGGTTTATACCAATCGTTCGAACTTTTGCCCCCATAGTTGCCGGCATTGTAGATATGAATTACAAGAAATTTAGTTATTATAATGTTGTAGGCTGCATAGCCTGGGTTTTTACGATGTTATTTGCCGGGCACTTCTTGCAAAAGTGGATACTTACCCAGTTTGGGTTTGATTTGCGTTTGCATTTAGAAGTGATTGTGCTGGGCATTGTGCTGGTTACTACGGCCCCGATTCTTTACAGATTGATTTTCCATAAAGGGGATACTCCCTCCGATAGCGAGCCATCTTAATATATGCAAACCAAATCAATTTCTCCGGGCTTACTCTCTTTACCGGTGCTGGTTGGCGCTCTTGGTTTTTTTGTAGATATTTTCGATTTGCTTTTATTTTCCATCATCCGAAAACCCAGTCTACAATCATTGGGCCTCAGTCCCGATCAGGTATTACACAGCGGAGAGCTGATTATTAGTGTTCAGATGATAGGACTAACCGTGGGAGGAATTGCCTGGGGAATTATGGGTGATAAAAAGGGCAGACTGAGCGTTCTCTTCGGTTCTATATTACTTTATTCATTGGCTAATATTGCCAACGGGATGGTACATACTGTTCCCCAATATGTACTCGTTCGTTTTATTGCTGGAGTGGGTTTAGCAGGAGAGCTTGGAGCGAGCATTACCCTAGTTACAGAAATGTTACCCAAACATAAAAGAGGTTTGGCCGCCACCATTATTGCTACTACTGGTGTTTGTGGAGCCTTGGTAGCCTTTTTGGTGTACAACCTATTTAAAGATTGGCGGCTTTGTTATTATATAGGTGGGGGGTTAGGATTTTTATTGTTGTTTTTGAGGGCGAATATGATGGAAAGCGGCTTATATAATACCGTAAAAGAAACAGCAACCCGGCGCGGAGATTTTAAAATGCTGATTAACAATCGCCCTCGATTGATGCGATACCTGCGGGGCGTATTGATAGGCTTTCCCGTATGGTTTGTAATTGGCGTGTTGATTACCTTTTCCGATCAGTTTGGAAAAGAAATGGGCATTGCAGGCGTAGATCCGGCTAAGGCAATTTTTTATCAGTACATAGCAATTGGATTGGGCGATATCAGCGCCGGATTACTGAGTAATTATTTACAAAGCAGAAAAAAGGCACTTTGGGTGTTCTATGTTATCCTGATAAGTGCCGTTTTTCTCTTTTTCTGGCAAGCCCGCGGTTGGGGAACCTTGTCGACAATGTATTGGATTTGCGCAATTTTGGGATTTGGTTCTGGAATCTCTGTGTTATACATAACCATGTCGGCCGAGCAATTTGGTACGAATCTTCGGGCAACAACAGCCATATCCATCCCCAACTTGGTTAGGGGATTATTACCCTTGATTATTCTATTGCAAAAGTTGCTGCAGCAGTTTACCCATAGTTATCTGCAAGCCGGAATGATTTGTGCGGTTTTAGTTTTGTCGCTGGCCGTATGGGCTTTAATCAACACAAAAGAAACCTATGGCAGAGACATGGATTTTATTGAAACCTGATGGGTTTGCCAACACTGCTGTATTCTTTTTTGCGTATTTTCATTAAAAGTATTTCGTAAGTTTAGGCATACACTAAATAGTTTGTATGAGTCAAAAGCAAGTTTCCTTATTTTCTCTTCCGGTATTGGTAGCAGCCTTAGGATATTTTGTAGATATTTATGATTTGCTCCTATTTAATATTGTTCGGGAACCCAGTTTACAGGGAATTGGATTGGACCTCACCAATAAAACAGCAATACTGGCTGCAAGCACGAAAATTATTAACTGGCAAATGATTGGGCTATTGATTGGAGGCTTACTCTGGGGAACCTTAGGAGATAAAAAAGGGAGGCTCAGTGTATTATTTGGTTCTATTGCCCTTTATTCGGTGGCCAACTTTATTACCGGTTATGTACAAACGGTTGATCAATATGCCGCTCTTCGCTTTATGGCAGGTATAGGGTTGGCGGGAGAACTCGGTGCTGGAATAACATTGGTTAGTGAACTTTTGCCCAAAGAAAAAAGAGGGGTTGGCACTTCTATGGTTGCCGGAATTGGATTATTCGGAGCCGTATTTGCCTATTTCATTTATAAGTTCACCAACGACTGGAGAATCTGCTACAAAATTGGGGGGGCATTGGGTATAGGGCTATTATTACTGCGAATATCAGTTGCCGAAAGTGGTATGTTTAAAGAAGCTAAAGAAAAAGGGGTTTCACGGGGCGATTTCAGGATGTTTTTTAATGATGTAGGCCGATTTAAAAAATATTTTTTGGCCATACTTATCGGGTTGCCAACCTGGTATGTTATTGGTATACTGGTGAACTTCAGTAATCGTTTTGCCGGTGAATTCTATGGAGCCAATCATATTGAAAGTGGCCGTGCAATTATGTTTGCTTATGTGGGTATTGCAATCGGTGATATAGTTATCGGATTGGTAAGTCAGGCTTATAAAAGCAGAAAAAAAGCGTTGCTGTGTTTTTATGGGATGTCAATTGTAGGATTGTTGATCTATTTCAGCCCTTTGAATAATAGTGATTCCTCTATGTATGCCATTTGTGGGTACTTAGGATTCAGTACTGGCTTTTGGGCCATTTTTGTAACCATGGGAGCAGAGCAATTTGGCACTAACCTGCGGGCAACTGCTGCAACCACCATACCCAATATGGTAAGAGGTGCTTTACCGCTGATCAACTGGATGTTTTTAGATCTATTTCATAAATCCTATGGATATAGTTTAAGTTCAAGTGGGATGATAACAGGTGCCATCGTTATGGGTATAACCTTGGTGGCATTTTATTTTACAGCCGAAACTTTTCATAAAGACCTAAATTATACAGAAGTATAAAGGATGAGATTTATAGTTTGATAGCCATCCTTTGGAGGTAAATCATTATTGAAGCACTACTTTTACATTTCATACGCCGGAATTCATGAAGTTTTTAGTGATTCGTTTTTCATCTATCGGGGATATCGTACTTACTACGCCCGTTATCCGATGTTTGCACCAACAAGTGCCCGGTGCAGAAATTCATGTGCTTACCAAACAACAATTTCGAGGAATTTTTGAGGCCAATCCCTATGTACATCGCATTATCGAATTGGGCTATAGCAAAGAATTGATGATGCACCAACTAGAAACGGAGGGGTATGATGCTATCATAGATTTACATCATAATTTACGTACGTGGCAAATCAAGCGCGCGCTCAAAGGAGTTCCTGCTTTTAGTTTTTCTAAACTTAATTGGCAAAAATGGTTGTTTACTGTGGCTAAGATTAATTGCCTGCCAGATATACACATAGTAGACAGATACCTGCAAACCGTTCAATCTTTTGGAGTAGTGAATGATGGTAAGGGGCTAGACTATTTTATTCCACCAAATGAGCAGGTTCGTTCAACCGATCTTCCATTTTCGCATCAAATGGGGTATATCGGTATGGTAATCGGTGCCGCACATGCCACCAAGCAGTGGCCGGTAAAACACTGGATAGAACTTTGTAGGCGCATTTCTTTTCCGATTATTTTACTGGGCGGAAAAGAGGATCAAGTAAATGGAGCGGCAATTGCAGCGATCGACCCAATTAAAATATACAATGCCTGTGGTAAGTTTTCACTTCACGAGAGTGCCGAACTAGTTAAA
>CAIUKP010000309.1 GCA_903899675.1 uncultured Bacteroidota bacterium
ACAGTGAAGGTGCCCTCGGTGGCGGCGGAGAAAACAACGTGGACAAAGAAAAAAATAAAAACAAACGCAAATCCTCGTTCATTCTTTGGTCACCCGATTCGAAGTATTTTACTTTAACACGCTCCGATAATCGGAAAGTAAAAGATTTGTGGGTTATCAATAGTCTGGCCGATCCTCGCCCCACCCTCGAAACTTATAAATACCTGATGCCGGGTGAAAAAGACAATCCGGTTGATGAGTTAACCCTCTTTAACCTACAGAACAAAACCCATCAGGTGCTGAATTCGGGTGCCTATAAAGATCAAACCCTCGCTATCTGGAGTACACCAGCTTTGGCCAGTAGCCGCGACGATGATTTTAGGGCGAATATTTGGCTCGGTACACCCCGGGGCTTTTATTTTACCCGCACCAGCCGCGACTTGAAAAAAATTGATGTATGTATTGCAGACCCCGCCACTGGAGTTGTTAAGCCCTTGATTAAGGAAGCCCTGAATACTTATGTGGAAAATAAAAGACTGGGTCTGGTAAACGAAGGAAAGGAACTAATTGAATGGAGCGAACGCGATGGTTGGGCGCATTTTTATTTGTATGATGAAAATGGTCAACTCAAAAACCGCATCACCCAGGGACCTTTCCATTGTGAAGACATTGTTGGTATCGACGAGAAAAAACGTGTATTGTATTTTACCGCCAATGGGAGAGAAGAGAATGAAGATCCCTATTATCTCCACGTTTACCGGGTAAATCTGGATGGTACCGGACTGCGCTTATTAAATGCCGGTGATTTTGATCATAGCAATTCTATGAACGATAACCAGCAGTTTTTTGTGGACAATTATTCAAGGGTAAACACTATTCCGCAATCCGTTTTATACAATACCGAAGGAAAGAAAATCATGGACCTCGAAACGGCTGATTTCAGCTCCCTGATGAAAACCCCTTACAAGTTTCCACAACCCTTTAAAGTGAAAGCGGATGATGGTATTACGGATATTTATGGGGTGATGTATAAACCCTTTGATTTTGATTCTACCAAAAAATATCCCATCATCGAATACGTATACCCTGGTCCGCAAACCGAAGCCGTTAATAAAGCATTCGGCAGAAGTATGGATAAAACCGAACGCCTCGCGCAGCTAGGATTTATTGTGGTAACCATGGGCAACCGCGGTGGTCACCCTGCTAGAAGCAAGTGGTACCATAACTATGGCTATGGAAACCTGCGCGATTATGGACTGGCAGATAAAAAAGCGGCTGCTGAACAACTGGCCGATCAATATGGGTTTATCGATATTAACAAAGTAGGTATCAACGGACATAGTGGGGGTGGATTTATGAGTACAGCCGCTATGCTGGTATATCCCGAATTCTTTAAAGTAGCCGTATCCGAATCGGGCAACCACGATAACTCGATTTATAATAGATGGTGGAGTGAAAAACACCACGGCGTAAAAGAAATCATCTCCGAAAAAGGCGATACCAGTTTTGCGTATGCCATCGAGAAAAATCCCGATCTGGCTAAAAACCTGAAAGGTCACCTGATGCTTACTACCGGAGATATCGATAACAATGTACACCCGGCGAATACCATTCGGGTTGCCAATGCACTGATTCGGGCAAATAAGCGATTCGATTTCCAGATACTGCCCGGTCAACGTCATGGGTTCGGTGATATGACGGAATATTTTTTCTGGACGATGGCCGATTATTTCTCCCGCTACCTGATGGGCGATACCACCGAACGTCCGGTAAACATAGAGGAGATGAACCGCGAAATTGAACAATCTGGTTCCAAAGCAAACCCTCCAGCAGGGGCTGGTGGACGAAGAGGTCCGGAAGAGCAATAAAGTTTTGTAATAATTATAGCAGGCCGTGCGTAACGTTTTCGTGTGCGCACGGCCTTTTTGTTCAACAGAGTGAGTGTCTTCGGCAAATAGGAAACTTCTTAGTAACTTTGTGCTTTATTTTTCTTGCACACCTTTTAATTACTTTCTATGGCTGTTCGTACCGATTTGTTTCAGTCACCTGATTATTATCAGGTAGATGGACTGCTTACTGAAGAACAATTAATGATTCGGGAGTCGGTTCGCAATTATGTTAAAAAGCATATTTCTCCCATCATTGAAGACTATGCCCAGCGTGCAGAATTTCCAGTGCAAATTGTAAAAGAACTAGGCGACTTAGGCTGTTTTGGTCCTACCGTACCTACCGAATACGGTGGGGGCTCACTGGATTATATCAGCTACGGATTGATGATGCAGGAGCTGGAAAGAGGCGATAGTGGGGTTAGAAGTACAGCCAGCGTCCAGGGTAGTTTGGTTATGTTTCCCATCTATGCCTATGGCAGTGAAGAGCAACGCAAAAAATATTTACCCAAACTGGGCAGTGGCGAGTGGTTGGGATGTTTTGGATTAACGGAGCCCGACCATGGAAGCAATCCTTCTGGAATGGTTACCCGCTTTACCGATCAGGGTGATCATGTGGTATTGAATGGCGCCAAAATGTGGATCAGCAATGCACCTTTTGCACAGGTAGCGGTTGTGTGGGCAAAGAACGAAAAGGATGAAATTCAGGGATTGATTGTAGAAAGAGGCATGCCAGGGTTCACCACGCCAACCACCCACGGAAAATGGAGTTTACGGGCTAGTGCTACCGGAGAACTAGTTTTCGATAACGTAAAAGTTCCGAAAGAAAATATTTTACCGAATGTAAAAGGACTGAAAGGCCCACTCGGCTGTTTATCCAAAGCCCGCTATGGCATTGCCTGGGGTGCATTGGGTGCTGCGATGGATTGTTATGATACTGCCTTGCGGTATAGTAAAGAACGTATACAGTTTTCGAAGCCCATCGCTGGTTTTCAATTACAGCAGAAAAAGCTGGCCGAAATGATTACTGAAATCACCAAGGCACAGTTGATGGTATGGAGATTAGGCACTTTGATGAATGAGGGTAAAGCGACTCCTCAGCAAATTAGTATGGCCAAAAGAAATAGCTGCGAAATTGCCACCCAAATTTGCCGCGATGCCCGCCAGATGTTAGGCGGTATGGGCATTACCGGCGAATACAGCATCATGCGCCATATGATGAACTTAGAAAGTGTAATTACCTACGAAGGAACCCACGATATTCATTTGCTGATTACAGGCATGGATATTACTGGCCTAAATGCTTTTAAATAAACCACACAGTGAAAATTTTTCTTGTTGGTATGATGGGTGCCGGAAAAAGCTACTGGAAAAACTGGCTCAGCAAAAAATATTCATTACGCGGCTACGATCTCGATTTTCTGATTGAAGCAATGGAAGAACAAACCATTAGCGAAATATTCGAAACAGAGGGGGAAGATTCATTTCGCAAGAAAGAAGCTGCAATGCTCCGCTTACTGAAACAGAGCAAAACCTTTGTGGCAGCCACCGGCGGCGGTACGCCTTGTTTTCATAATAATATGGATTGGATGAACCAACAGGGCATCACCATCTGGATTGATGAGCCGGTTTCGGTTCTGATGGAACGACTGCAAGCCGAAAAATCGCATCGACCACTCATCAGTAATTTAAGTGATGTTGAATTGGAAGCTTTTTTGCAACAAAAGTTAAACGAAAGAAAATCATTTTATATCGAGGCAACCCACCATTTGCAGGGGAAAAACCTATCAGAATCCGGTTTTAAAAAGATACTACAATCTTATGCGTAATGCTACACTAATGTTGGGTGCTTTGCTTGCCGGCATAACCATCGCAATGGGTGCCCTCGGTGCCCATGCATTAAAGGATATTCTGAATGTAGCTCAATTGCAGACCTACGAAACGGCTGTGCGGTATCAAATGTATCATGCATTCGCTTTGTTGTTGTTAGGCATCTTACAAAATCAATATCCCCAGCTTTCTCTAAGCATTTGTAAAAAGTTGGTGTTAGTTGGTATGGTTTTATTCGGTGGCTCCATCTATTTAGTGCTGTTGCTTTCGCATCTTGCCGTTCCCATCCCTTTCTGGATATACTTGATTACTCCAATGGGCGGACTATGCTATATTTCTTCCTGGCTTCTGCTGGCTGCCAAATTGTACCGGATATCCCAAAAAGTGGAAAACTGATCTGGCGCTTTGCAGTTTTGCACATATAGGGTGAAAAATGGAAAAGGCCTGTAGCATAACTTATATTTGTTATAATGGCCAACTCCCTAAAAAAGAAAAAAGCTCCTCCACCGCCCGATCCGGCTGAATTAACACCCGATCAGGAACAACAGGTAACGGTAAAGGAAGTGATGCAGGATGAACGTACCATCAAGGTTACCGGCGTATTCTTTTTGCTGGTAGCAGCTTTTTTGTTAGTAGCTTTTACCTCTTACATTTTTACTTGGCAGGAAGACCAGGATAAGTTGTTTCAATGGGGCATACGGATTTTCGCCGTGAAAAAGCTGCACATGGAAAACCAACTGGGTGCGCTGGGTGCTTTTGTTGCTCATCAGTTTATTTATAATGGTTTTGGACTCGCAGCTTATTTCTTATGCACCACCTTCTTTGTGCTGGGGATGAATTTTCTTTTTGAAAAGAAAGTATTCAGTCTGGCACGCAATATTAAATACGTATTGGTAGGTTTGCTTTTGTTCAGTCTCACATTCAGTTTCGCCTTACCCTCCAATGGATTTCCCTGGGGTGGTGCTGTGGGAGATTGGTTGTTGCAATGGATAGGGGGGTGGCTGGGATATACAGGTACAGCAGCTTTACTAGCAGCTACCTGTTTTGCCTTCTTTATCTGGTGGTTTAATCCCATATTTCGTTGGCCCGCCAAGAAAATACAACCTGCTCACATTCCTGTTCTGGAAACCGACCATTTTGTGGTACCCGAAGACGATGAAAAACCCGTATTTCAACAATGGGATAATCAAACCAATCCACTAGAAGGTGCCAAGCTAATGATTCATGATGAGGTGGCTCCTATTCCATCGGGCAACACCCTCAAACAAAAACCGGCCGAGTTAGCATTGGATATGGTGGAAGATGAGATGGAAGAGGAAGATGAATTTCCACTGCATGAAACAGTACCCGTTATCCCTGCCAAATCTTCTGCTGCAGCCCTCGAATTAGAAATTAAAGAATCGGCAGCAGAAACAAAAGAGCCCGATGCCTTGCCCACTGGAAGCATCGGTACGAAATACGATGCCACCCTCGATTTAAAGAACTATAAATACCCCTCCCTGTCGTTGTTAGAGCAGCATGGCAGTGAAAAAATTGTACACGATCCTCAGGAGTTGGAGACCAATAAAAACCAGATTATTGCTACCCTCAAGAATTACGACATCTCTATTCAGCGTATTGCAGCCACGGTAGGCCCTACCGTTACCCTCTACGAAATTGTTCCCGCACCCGGTGTGCGCATTAGCCGTATTAAAAACCTGGAAGATGATATCGCCCTTAGTTTGGCTGCACTCGGTATAAGAATTATCGCACCCATACCCGGAAAAGGAACCATCGGTATAGAAGTACCCAACGTGCGCAAATCTTTGGTGAGTATGAAAACCCTGTTGGCATCGGATAAGTTTCAATCTAACGCCTACTCATTACCGATTGCCATTGGTAAAAAAATTGACAATGAGAATTTTATTGTAGACCTCGCCAATATGCCGCATCTGTTAATGGCTGGAGCTACAGGGCAGGGTAAATCAGTGGGAGTAAATGCAATACTGGTATCACTTCTATATAAAAAACATCCTTCTCAATTAAAGTTGGTATTGGTTGATCCCAAAAAAGTAGAGTTGAGTTTGTATCGGGTTATTGAAAAACATTTTCTAGCCAAATTACCCGGGGAGGAAGAATCCATTATTACTGATACCAAAAAAGTGGTGCATACATTAAATGCTTTGTGCATAGAGATGGACAACCGCTACGATCTATTGAAAGAAGCCGGTTGCCGCAATATTCGTGAGTACAACGAAAAGTTCACCGACCGTAAACTGAATCCGCTAAAAGGACATCAATACCTTCCCTTTATTGTATTGGTGGTAGATGAGTTTGCCGATTTGATTATGACGGCCGGAAAAGAAATTGAAATGCCCATTGCCCGATTGGCGCAGTTAGCAAGGGCCATCGGTATTCACCTGATTATTGCTACTCAGCGACCTTCTGTGAATATTATTACCGGAACCATCAAAGCGAATTTCCCTGCGCGTATTGCCTTTAAAGTGTCGAGCAAAATCGATAGCCGCACCATCTTAGATGCCGGAGGAGCCGAGCAATTGATTGGTAAGGGAGATATGCTGATTAGTTACGGAGGAGAAATTACCCGATTGCAGTGTGCTTTTGTAGATACGCCCGAGGTAGAAAAGATATGTGAATTTATAGAAAAACAACCCGGCTATCCCGAACCATTCCGTTTACCAGAATATGTAGATGAAAAGGAACTGGAAGGAAAGGATTTTGATTCCAATAACCGCGACCCTCTTTTTGAAGAAGCCGCCCGATTAATTGTAACCAGCCAAATGGGATCCACTTCTTTAATACAAAGGAGGATGAAATTGGGGTACAATCGGGCTGGTAGATTGATGGATCAGCTAGAAGCTGCTGGTGTGGTAGGTGCCAATCAGGGCAGCAAAGCCCGGGAAGTATTGTTTAAAACAGAAGCCGAATTAGCACAGTTTTTAGGACAATTGTAATATTTAGCCACCATTTTGGCAATTTTACCGAAATCTGCGATTAAAGAAATGATATCCTGTATCTTTGACCGCTTTAAAAAATAACCCGCATGAAACAACTATTGCTGTTGGTAATGATGGCTTCGATTTCGATGGTTGCCTTGGCTCAAAATGATCCTGCTGCCAAAAAAGTATTGGATGCCGTTGGCGCCAAAGTAAAAGCTTCTAAAGGTATTTCTGCGGCGTGTAACCTGGTTTCCATCAGTAGCAAGGGGAAACAAAATGGCAGCAAGTCTATCTCCGTTCTCATGAAAGGAGAAAAATACCAAATGAAGCAGGGCAAGATGGAAGTGATTTGCGATGGACAAAATGTGTACAGCTTCGATGGCGACAAAACGATTACCAAAACATCCGTATCAGAAAGTGCGAATTCTCTCAATCCACAAAAACTGTTATCTGGAGCGTACGATAAAGATTTCACTTATAAATTGTTATCAACCCCCGGCAGTTTTTACGAGATTGAAATGAAGCCCATTGATACCCGGAAAAATTTTCAGAAAGTAAACCTGTTTGTCGACAAAGCGAAAAGCACCATTTCCAAGGCGCGCATATTAGATAAGAGCAATAATGTTACCGAATTGAAAATTCAAAATATGAATTTCAATGCCGCCATTCCCGAGAACAGCTTTGTATTCAACAAGGCGAAATATCCTAAAGACACGGAGATTCTTGATTAATCAGATTTCTATTTAATTAAGTAGGTTACGCCCTCTAGTGCCAATTCTGTGCGCGTAAAAACTTGTTTGGCTTCTTGTTCAAAGGGAGCAACTTCTTCGTATTTACTGCTGAAATGCCCTATCAATAAGCGTTTCACCCCAGCTAATGTGGCAATGGTTGCAGCTTGCTGAGCAGTGGAATGATATCGGTCGTACGCACGATCTTTTAAATCGTGCAGGTAAGTAGACTCATGATACAACAGGGTAACCGACTGTATTTGGGCGGCTAACTCGGGTAAAAAGCGGGTATCAGAACTGTACGCATAACTCACCGCCGGGGACGCAGCAATGGTTACCGAATCATTCGAAATGCATGCCCCGTTTGCTGCGGTATAGTCATAGCCTTTTTGCAACTGCTCATAAAAAGCCGCCGGAATTTGATGCAACAACACTTTTTCCCGATGTATTTTGCGGGGCATTTTCTTTTCCCTAACCAAACATCCCCAACAACTGATGCGATGCTCAACCGGAAAACAGGCAATGGTGAACGAGCGAGTTTCTACCAGTATTCCGGGTTGTTCTAGCAGTATGTATTGAATGGGGTAGGGAAGGGCAATGCCTGCTGCGGCAAGTTGTAATTGTATGATCTCGGGCAATCCGGGTGGACACATAATCACCAACTCATTTTTGCGATTCAACAGCCCCATGCTGGTAAGAAATCCAATCAACCCAAAATAATGATCACCATGCAGATGGGAGATAAATATATAGTTTATTTTACTTATACGAATTTTGTATCGCGACAATTGCATCTGGGTACCCTCCCCGCAATCGATCAACATCAGTTGGTCTTTCATGGTAAGTACCTGAGCTGTCGGATGTCGTCCGAAAGCCGGTAAGGCAGAATTATTACCCAAAATTGTAACGGCTAACATGTAAATCGGGTGAATGAGGATAATGGAATACCAGTTATAAAGACAAATTTAATTATCAATAGCTGCATTAATGCATCATTTTCAGCCAAATACGTGTATTTTACTTGAAAATTGTTCAAAAAAAATACATTCTTCCCGTAAAATACCGGCAAAATGCTTACCTTTGCAGCCGATAAAAAA
>CAIUKP010000310.1 GCA_903899675.1 uncultured Bacteroidota bacterium
ATCAATTGATTTACAATACATAATTAAATTTATTTGAAATTTAAGTAACGCAATGCGTCGTGTAATAAATTGTACCTAGAACCTTACAATCTATTGTAAGAAGATACCTAACCTGCTTTCCCGACAAAAAGCCGTAAAATGTAATGGACCCCATGTAATTAAGCTTTTATAAGCTTATTAAGTTATTCACTAATTTATTGTTAATTTGTGCAATGATGTATGTTTGTTTCAGAATAGATTATTTTAAATAATTAGAATTCATGAATAAAGCAACCATTACCCAAGCCATTGACCGAATCTACTCCTTAAAGAATAAAAACATATTAAAAGTTTATTAATTTCAAGTAAAAATTGCTATGGCAGATTTAACCAGGGCCGATGTGATAAAGCTTACTGCGATTAGAATCGAAGGTTCCAAAATAGTTTTGCAAGGGGTAAATTTTACGGGAGTTGATTTATCCCGATTGAATCTTGTAAGTGCTAACCTATCTGGTGCTGACCTGTCACGTGCTAACCTAGCTGAAGTTGACCTTTCTGAGGCTGACCTGCCCCGTGTTGACCTTTCTGAAGCCGACCTATCGGGTGCGAATCTAAGCCGTGTTGACTTATTTAATGCTAACCTAGCTGAAGCTAATCTATCTGGTACTTTTTTATCTCGTGCCAACCTATCAGAGGCTAATCTATCCGGTGCAAACCTATCAGGTGCTAATCTATCCCGTGCCAACCTTTCGGGTGCCAACCTATCCCGCGCTGCCCTATTTACTGCTAATCTATCTGAAGCAAACCTAACCCGTGCAGACCTAACGGAAGCCAACCTTTATGGTGCGAACCTATCGGGTGCGAATTTATCTGGTGCAAATCTAACGGGTGCCAATTTATCCGGTGCAGACCTATCTCGAGCAAACATCGCAGGTGCAGACCTATCTAATATTAAAATCAATAATATTACTAAGGGATTAAAACTTTAATAAACTATCGTATGGAAGTTAATTTTTACCCATATTATATTTCTTGAGGATTAAATTAATGTACCTTTTTGATTGTTGCTTTAACATCGTATTATTCGAGCATACAAGTTCTGGACCAATATTGTACCCTCTTCATTTGAGAACATAAAAAAATAAACCCCAACTTTTAAATTGGGGTTTATTACTCAAGTGACCGCGTTAGGATTCAAACCTAAAACCTTCTGATCCGTAGTCAGATGCTCTATTCAATTGAGCTACGCAGCCGATACCCGATTCTTAAAAGAATGGGGGTGCAAATATACAACCAAATCTATTAATTTCAAAAACAGGGGAGAAGTAACACTTACTTCACTTCATACAGGTCGGCAGCTACCGATTCGGATAACTTACGGGGCATTAACCAGGCCAATGCGGCTCCTAGCTGATTTACCCAACCCGTAATATGTTCGGTTTTCCCTTTCAACATGGCATCCACCGCCTCACGGGCAACTTGGTCGGACGTCATATTCAATCGCTCACCCGCTTTAACCGCTTTGTTCCCCACTTTTGCTCGATTGGCAAAATCAGTCGCAGTGCCACCCGGACTCACTACCGTTACCGAAACGGGTGATTTTCTAAGTTCATAAGCAAGGCCACGACTAAACTGAACAATAAACGATTTGGTGGAAGCATATACCGTTAATCCCGGAACCGCCTGATAAGCTGCGGAGCTAGCGATGTTTAAAATATACGCTTTTGGCAATTGTAAAAGGGAGGGAAGAAAAATGCGCGTAAGCTCTACCGGTACCTGCATATTTACCTGCATCATTCCGGCATACTCCTCTACTGAATAATCTATAAATTGTCCGCTATGTCCGTACCCGGCATTATTAATCAACATATGCACTATATACCCATTTTGGGTTACCCAATCAAATACCCGCACCGAAGCACCTGCTTGAGATAAATCAATAGCCAATATCTGTGCATCTACTTTGTATTGTTCGGTTATTTGATTGCGCAATTCGCCGAGTAATGCCTCATTGCGGGCAACTAATAACAAGGGTATTCCTTTTTGCGCCAATTCGAGGGCGATAGATTTGCCAATACCTTTGCTTGCTCCGGTAATTAATGCATATTTCATAAAGAGATCGATAAAAAAAGGCCAACAAATGCTGGCCATAAATGAGTTGAATTAGTGGTGCACTTTCGCTGTAAAACGATGGTAGAAAGGAGTTTTACTATTTTCATCTTTGCGCGCATACTTGCCAGTAACCAGGGGAACATACATTACCCTTCTGCGACTAGCTTCACCAATTAAGGGTGACTGTTTAACCCGATGCCATAAACGACCATCGTGCACCGATAAGTCGCCCGCATTTATATCAAAGCCCACTTCGCGAAAATCGTCGGAATTATCAATAAAGTATTTTTTTCCAAACAATAATTTCAGGATATTCTGTCGCTGCGTTCCGGGGATTACCCGCAAGCCGCCATTTTCGAAAGCACAATTATCTAAATGAATACCCACATTCAACATCGGCATAATGCGCTGACCCATAAACAAATCGCGGGGGGCATCGGTATGCCATCCCATTTGGGTGAAAGTGCTATTGGGAGTATTGATATAATTATTAACCACCAATCCATCTTTTTCCTCTTCCCCAATTCTACCTTCAAAAGCACCCAGAAAGGGTAATAAGGCCTGTAATTTCGGGTGCTGAATTAACTGGTGTAAAGGATCACTGAATAAGGAGGTGAAACAGAGGCGCTGAATGGTCATATTCCCCTTATCGTCTTTACCAAATTTAAGCGGAATTCCATTTACCTTTTCACGCTTTTCATCGAGCCACATTTGCTCAATTCGGCTTACTTCACTGATATACAACTGAACCTGCTCTGGACTCAGAAAATTACGAAATAGTATAACCCCATGCTCCCGGAAAAAATCCAGTTGCTCTGCGGTAATCGCATCCCCTAATTCAAATTGACTTTCCCATTTTATCATACTTATCTATAACGTTTGGTGCTTCCTTTTGTTATACTTTCGTTACCTAATGTTATCGGATTACAAAATTATGGAATTATTTGATGGTTTTTGCAGGTTTATCCCCTAAAATGACAAACGTATTACATTGAATATCAATAAAAACCCCCAAATCATGCTTACGAGAAGGGTGTTCGTTCTGGGTTGCTTATTGTTACCATTGGCAGTTTTTGCACAACTTCAGTCGGAAAAAAAGGGGAAAACTTTCGTATTTCCGATTATTACCCGATCGCTGGAAACAGGATGGAATTTTGGAGCTGTTACCGCTAAAATATTCCCTATCAACAAATTAGATACAATTTCGCGCAGTTCAAATATAGAAGTGGTGGGCATGTATTCAACCCGAAAACAAATACTATTTGCCCTAAATGGAACCCAATATTTCAACAGGGAGCAATATATCCTGGAGGAACAACTTTCTACAAGCTATTTTCCCGACAAGTTCTGGGGGCTGGGGAACAACACCAAAGACAATCAAGAGGAATCCTATTCTTTTCGCCAAGCCTATCTGTATATGCACCTCAAACGTAAACTGGCCCCCCATTTTTTTGCCGGAATCGTGTACGAGGCTCAAAAAGTTTGGGACATTAACTATCTCCAAGGCGGTTTATTAGATCAGGCGGCTATTCCTGGTATCAATGGCTACTTTATCAGCGGGCTCGGAACCAGCCTCTCCTACGACTCAAGAAACAACGCATTTGCACCAGATAAGGGGCTATATATGCAATTTTTCTGGAACCACTTTGATAGAACTTGGGGATCGGATTTTAATTATAATAATTGGGTAGCTGATTGTAGAACCTACCTGAAACTGGGTGATAAAAGTACCCTAGCTCTTCAGTATTTATCCTTCTCTACCAATGGAGCAGAAATTCCCCTCAGAAGCCTCGCCGCTTTTGGAGGGGCCGCAAAAATGAGGGGATATTACGAGGGAAGATTTCGTGACAAGCAACAAATGTTTTTTCAGGGTGAATACCGGTTTCCGGTTTATAAATTTTTGCAGGCTGTGGTTTTTGGGGGCCTAGGTTCTGTTGCCAGTAAATGGAAAGAGTATGCTATAGATAATATCAAGTATTCTGCGGGCGGCGGACTAAGATTTGTGCTCAGCAAACAAGAAAAATTAAGTCTGCGTCTCGATTATGGAATAGGACAAGGAACCAACCGGGGCTTTTACGTTCAGTTAGGGGAGGCATTTTGAGGAATTACTATGATCGCTTTTGCCAGTCGATATAAAAACCAAGTAAACACCCAGGCCCCCAGCACATCAATACTATAATGAATATGCTGAACCAATACCAAAAAACCTACTGCAAAAGCTGCAGTAAATGCCAACCGCTTTTCCCATTTTCCAGGAAGCAATAATCCAATCATAATCATGGAAGAAGTGTGCCCCGAAAAAAATAAATCGCGGGTGATAAATCCATGTGTTTTCCCATAAAAAAAATTGCTGATAGGATCTTCTAATGCAATTAGCCCGGGTGGAGGTTCTAGTGGGAAAAGGAAAATTGTAATCATCCGGGTTATAAAAATCAAATCAATCGCTATAATTGAAAGTAAGGCTAATGAAGGTAATTGTATGATTCTAATAAGGAGCATAAAAGACATAATCCAAATAATAGAAAATGTTATTATTGAAAGATCATTAGCCGGAATCAATTGTAATACAGGATCAGTAAGTAGCCATCCTTTTCTAGATTCGATGAAGGCAAAAAAATTAGGAAAAAAAATAAGAATTGCAACAAAAATGAGCAAATAAACAAACAACTGTTTACGAAAAACTATCGAGCTAAGTGCCCTCGACCAGCGTTCATATATACCAGAAATAGGTTGAGTTGTTTCCACTAAATTTCAATTAAGCCCTAAAAATACTTTTATGGGTAGTGCAAATTAATAATGCCAGCGAACAAATGCCTCCATGGCTGCATATTGCGTCATACCCAAAGCAGCATATAATTGTGCCGTATGGCCATTTCTATCTTCAGCTCGTTGCCAAAATTCGCGGCTGTCTGCTCCCTGAAATGGAACCATATCTTTTTGACTCTGGTGTATAAAAATGCCAAAGCGTTTTTTCATTACCTGATCTGGACTCATAGGAATCGCCATCTCAATTTCTGAAATATCCCATTCCTGCCAAGCTCCTTTGTAAAGCCATACCCAACAATCTGTAATCCATGATTCACCGGCAGCTTTTAAGCGACGTAAACTCTCGAAAATTACTTCCAGGCACACTTTATGGGTTCCATGCGGATCGGCCAAATCGCCAGCACAATACACCTGATGGGGTTTAATTTGTTTCAGTAATTCCATTGTAAGCTGAATATCCACTTCGCCCATGGGATTTTTATTAACAGTGCCAGTTTCATAGAAAGGTAGATTCATGAAATGACAATTCGCATCGGCAATGCCAACATAGCGACAAGTAGCTTTGGCTTCGCATCTTCGGATTAATCCTTTGATAGAACGAATTTCAGCGGTATCTTGCTGATCTTTTTGTTTATTGGCAATATAATTGCGGGCATCTTCTAGTATTCTTCTGCTCATCTGGTTATCTATACCAAACATTTCTTCAAAACCTACCGCAAAATCAATAAAACGCGTTACAAATTCGTCGGTAACAGCAATATTTCCGCTGGTTTGATAGGCCACATGTACTTCATTACCCTGATCATGCAACCGCATCAATGTTCCTCCCATACTGATTATGTCGTCGTCGGGATGAGGCGAAAAAATAAGGCATCTTTTTGGGTGTATATCGCAGCGTTCGGGATGATCGGGAAGTGACGCATTGGGTTTGCCAGCAGGCCATCCGGTAATTATATTTTTCAACAAATAAAATACCTGCAAATTAATTTCATAAGCATCACCTTTCTCAACCAACAAATCGGAAAGTCCGTTTTCTAAATAATCATTTACCGTTAAACTAAGTACCGACTTATTCAACTTAAGCGCAACAGAAATCACCGCTTTTTTAATCAAAGTGGGGGTCCAGTCACAGTTTCCGGTTAGCCATGGGCTTTTCACTCGGGTTAACTCGGTAGAAGCTGCTTCGTCTATGATAAAAGTACAATCTGGGTGTTGCTGAAGGATACTGGCAGGAACTTGCTCGGTTACATCCCCCTCCACTGATCGAGCTACAATACTAGCTTTTTGTCCCCACGCCATTAATAAAATACGTTTCGCCTGCATAATATTGCTAATACCCATCGTTAGCGCTAATCGGGGTACTTTACTTATATTTTCAAATTCGTAGGTATTGGCTATTCGGGTAGTATTATCCAAATTCACCAGCCGTGTTTTAGAAAATTGTCCTGAACCAGGTTCGTTAAAACCGATATGTCCATTCAACCCAATTCCCAATAACTGTAAATCTACCCCACCTAAATCCACCAACTTTTGTTCATATGCCGCGCAGTGCTTTTTGATGGATTCTTTTGGCCAGGTGCCATCAGGAATATATAAGTTGTTGGGGTCTATATCAATATGATTGAATAAATGTCGGTGCATGAAGCTCCAATAGCTCTGATAGGCATTTTTATCTATCGGATAATACTCGTCTAAATTAAAAGTAATTACATTTTTAAAACTCAACCCTTCTTCCCGATGCATTCTAACCAGTTCTTTATATAAAAGTACCGGGGTATTTCCCGTGGCCATCCCCAAAACACATGGTTCGTTTCTGGCTGCTTTTTCACGAATTAGCTGAGCAATTTCTTGGGCCACCAATTTTGAACCCTCTGTAACATTGGGGAAAATCTTTACTGGAATTTTTTCAAACGAATCCATCATACATTATGCATTATATATCAAAATTACAACGTCTTTGCCTTACTATCACAAAAACACGCAACTAAAAACGCAAAAAACCGCACTAGGATAATCAAATCGAAAAATTCATGGATTAAGACACAGTAGATATCTTGATCACATTGGTAGGCAGATGTAAATCTACAGGCGTACTTCCCGTATTTACAACCACCTGACCGGGCTCTAGAAAGCCCCTCTCTTTTAGAATATTAATTTGATCGATAATGATTTCATCTAAGCTTACCTCTTCACCATAGTAAAACGCGCGAACACCCCAACTGAGGCTGAGTTGATTTACCAAGGTTTTTTCTTTGGTAAAAATGTATAGGGGAGAAGAGGGTCGGTAACTGCTCAGCATAAATGCGGTATAACCACTCTGCGTCATGCCAATTAATGCATTCGCTTCCACATCATTGGAAATCTTACAGGCACTATAACAAATAGCGTCGCTATGAAATGAAGGAGAATGGGGTTGTGGGCGCAAATCTTCGCCCCTGTTATAGCGGTATTCTTTCTTTTCAACTTCAGAAATTATTTTTCGCATGGTTTGTACTACTAAGGCAGGATGCTGACCTGTAGCAGTTTCCCCACTCAACATTACCGCATCTGCACCTTCCAGAACAGCGTTGGCAACGTCCGTAATTTCACTTCTATTGGGTTTAACCCGATCAATCATGCTCTCCATCATTTGAGTAGCCACAATAACTGGCTTGGCGCGATGAATACATTTACGAATCAGCTCTTTTTGAATCAGGGGTATTTTTTCAACGGGCAATTCAACACCCAAATCACCCCGGGCAACCATAATGCCATCGCTTTCAATAATAATATCCCGAATATTTACCAGTGCCTCCGGCTTTTCAATTTTGGCGATAATTTTAGTTTTGCTGTTTTGCTCTTTTAAAAGTCTGCGCAAATACACAATATCATCTACGCTCCGAACAAAACTTAACGCTACCCAGTCGCACTTTTGCTGAATAATAAAATCGAGATCAACTAAGTCTTTCTCTGTAAGGGCCGGTAAAGAAATTTTGGTATCAGGTAGATTAATACCCTTTTTTGAAGATAAGATACCCCCCAAGGTTACCACTACTTTCACATCTCCGTTATCTTCAATGCTTACTACTTTTACTTCTAGTTTACCATCATCAATCAGAATAATATTACCCACTACCACATCGCTACCCAAATTGGGATAGGATACATAAATTTTTTCCAGGTTACCTACACATTTTACATTCGTGAAAGTAAGCACATCACCCACTTTAACTTCAAGGGCATTGTTTTCAATTTCACCAACCCGCAATTTTGGTCCCTGTAAATCTGCCAGAATTGCAATGTTATAGGGCTCTGATTTATTGATATTGCGAATATGGTCGATTATAGATTGTTTATCTTCATGACTACCATGAGAAAAATTCAGTCGAAATACGTTCACACCGGCTTGAACCAATTCAAGTAATTTTTCGTAGGTATCGCAGGCAGGTCCTACAGTTGCAACAATTTTGGTTCTATGATTTACGTGGGCAACACCAGCCTGCTTATCCATTTCTTTATGCAGGTACTTTTCGAGATTTTTAGACATATTGTAATAATTAATAAAAAAGCCGTGAGAAAAATAGCGGGATCAGCTCGCTAATATTTTTACAATTTTAAACCATTCACTGGAAATCTTCTGTTTGGCTTTAACAGCTGTATCCAGTGGAATATAATTCATCTTATTATTTTGAATGCCTACCATTACGTTGTGTTTACCATTTAGTAAACATTCCACAGCATGGTATCCCATACGAGATGCGATTAGTCGATCGATACAAGTAGGCGAGCCCCCTCTTTGAATATGGCCCAAAATACACACTTTGGTATCTGCGTTTGGTAATCGTTGTTTGATAATTGTAGCAATTTCATTGGCACCTCCAAATTCATCTCCTTCCGCCACTACAATCAGGTTTACCAGTTTCTTTCTTTTTTCTTTTTCGGTGAGTGAGGCAATTAACTCTTCAATATCGGTTTTGGTTTCCGGTATCAAGATATTTTCAGCACCGGTAGCAATACCACTGTGTAAGGCGATATATCCAGCATCTCTACCCATCACTTCTACAATAAATAATCGGTCGTGTGCATCTGCAGTATCCCGAATTTTGTCGATGGCTTCCACCGCTGTATTCACGGCGGTATCAAACCCAATGGTAAAATCCGTTCCGGCTATATCTTTATCAATGGTTCCGGGTAAGCCAATACAGGGGATATCAAATTCGTTGCTGAACTTCTGTGCTCCGGTAAAACTTCCGTCTCCACCGATAATCACCAATCCATTAATACCATGCTTTACTAAATTCTCATACCCCTTTTTTCTACCCTCAAAATCAAAAAATTCTTTGCTACGGGCAGTTTTTAAAATAGTACCTCCCCGCTGAATAATGTTGGCCACCGAACGGGAATTCATAGAGATAATGTCATTTTCAATCATGCCATTATACCCCCGCATGATGCCAAACATTTCCATTCCATGATAAATTCCAGTTCTCACCACCGCTCTAACGGCTGCATTCATTCCCGGTGCATCCCCACCAGAGGTAAGAACGCCAATTTTGCTAACTTGCTTTGATGCCATGTGTAGTAAATATATCAGAGAATCTAAATATTAGTAAAATACAAATATTAGCTCGATTCTTTTGTTTGCTCCAAAAATAAGCATTTGAAAATAAATAGCCTTCGTTGTGTACAACTCTACCTATAGCTTCATCATTTATTAATAAATAAACGGCTCGTTTATTAAAAGCATCTGTAAAATTCTACTTAATACAAACACTTGTTAGTAAAGAAACGGACTTATCATCTATTAATTAATGCCAGTATACAAAAAGGGTTACCTAGATGCAAAAAAGGGTAAAGGCGATTACATCCCAGTTTTATTTGTTTGAAGAAGGGTTAATCGGATCCATCCCTCGTAGGGTTCCCGTAGTGGAAATAATAGCAAACCGAACAAACATATCTTCACTATACCATTTTTCTTGTCGGGTTTTTTTAATCACTTGCTGATGCGAATGCATTCGATAGGCAAATTGTTTCATTTGCTCCTTAGATTCCCACACGCTAAAAGTTGCCTGCTTTATCCAGGGGATTTCTCCAATACCAACGGAAGTAATAAATCCCGGGGTGCTTACCATAGTAGCCGCAACAGGTTGTACATTTTTCCAAAAAGCCCTTAATTGAGATAACCGGATGGTTGCCCGAGTTAATACTGCGATTCTACCAGTGTAATTTGCCCCTTCAGGAGGATATTTACCAAATACTTCTCTGCCATTCCATGTGCCATGCCCTTCTAGGGGTTGTAAAGTAATATCATATCGCTCGCAGCCAAAAAACTTCCACCAATTGGTTAAAAAAGGAGGAACGCAATTTTCAATGGGGAGGTTTGATTGTTCCGAAATAATCAATACAGCCCATTGGCGGATGTCGGGTACAATATCAAAAGTCCCGTTTTTTCCACAACCCATTAATCGCCAGAAAGCGATTTTTTTTTCTACCATTAGAAAAACACGAAAAATTGCCATTGAAAGAAATCCAGCCCAAAACAACCAGCTGGCATACCGAACGATTATTAACCGTGATTGCATACAAATGGATTTATTAAGGGATTATCCCAATTCATCTTCCAATGTTAATACTCTTTCAACTACCGATTCTAACTGAGTGTTAATTTCACCCACTTGTTTTTTAAGAACACTATATTCTTTTTCCAGCGAAGCAAACTTTGCAGGAACCGCATAATTTTCAGGTTCACCCATAGCAGAT
>CAIUKP010000311.1 GCA_903899675.1 uncultured Bacteroidota bacterium
ATGCCCAATGTATAAATAGGCATGATTGACCAGTGAAGTTTGAAAGAGTAAACAGAAATAAATACAATACCTACCAGAATTCCAAATAGTACATTAATGAAAGAGATGATAAATCTTTCCGTATCGGTTCTTACCTTGGTTAAAATGGAGAGGGTTTCACCGCTGCGCTGGTCTTCAAATTCTTGGTAGGGCAATTCCATGGAATGTTTCAGTCCATCTGTAAATATTTTGGCACCAAATTTTTGAACAATTACATTACTGAAATAATCCTGAAATGCTTTGGCTATTCTTGAAATCATAGCTACGCTGATCAAAATTCCCAGGGTGCCTAGTATGCCCCAGATAAATTCAGTTTGTGTACGGGGGCCGGTAACTATAAATTTCTTGCCGGCATCAAAATAGCCTTTTTCGTAGGGGTGAAAGGCATATGTATCTAGTAATTTCCCAAAAAAATATGGGTCGAGCATAGAAAATGACTGGTTAATGGCAGCCAGTAATAGGGCCAGTAATACCAGCCATCGGTAGGGTTTCAGGTATTGTAATAATAACTTCATGAAATTCTTTTTTCGGCAAATTATTCGTGAAGGGGCAAAGTTGTAACAAAGAACCCAAATCGAGATATTTTTTTGATTAGCGGGGAGAAGAAAAGTCATTTACTATGCCGGGTTATCCCCTTATTGTGCAAAACTATCCGATAGGGATGTTAGGGTGAGGTGCCCGATTTAGGTAAATTACACAAACGTTAATACCATGCGCTGGAGAAAATTTAATGGAGAAGCCATTGCTCAGCCTATTCAAGAGGCAGTTAGGGAAACCATTCAGCAGGAAACGGAGAAAGGTATTAAATTGAAAGTATGTATCGGAACCGATAGCCAGGTAAAGGGCGATATAACGGAGTTTGCTACTGTGATTGTGTTTTTACGCGAGCATGCAGGTGGGTTTATGTTTATTCACAATGAGAAAATGAAGCAAACGTTTCATATCAAGGAGCGGATGCTGATGGAAGTTGCAAAAAGCATTGAAGTGGCCTATGCTTTATGTGATATATTTATTGAATATGGGGTTGATTTGGAAGTACATGCTGATATTAACACCAATCCGCAATTTAAAAGTAATGATGCATTAAAGGAAGCAATGGGTTATATTCTAGGAATGGGATTTGCCTTTAAAGCCAAACCGGAAGCCTTCGCCAGTAGCTGCTGTGCAGATAAAATGGTGAATTAATTTTAAGCCGGGTCACTCAATAACAAGTGGTTATTACTTTCAATATACCCTACCAATTCTTCTTTGCCGCTTTTGTTTTCGGCACTGGTAATAAAATGTCGGGGCAGGAATTGCCAAGTTTTTTTCAGTTCATCTAAAAACTCTTGCACATGACGTTTTACAGCACCGGGCTTTTCTTTATCCGACTTGGTAAAAACCAAACAAAAAGGCACTTTCCACTTTTCTAGTTGGCTAACAAATTCCAGATCAACTTTTTGAGGCGAATGTCTGCTATCGATTAGCACAAAAACTTCGGAAAGATTGGTTCTTTTGGTTAAGTAGTCGGCAATCATTTTTTCCCAGCGGGCCCTTTCCGTTAGCGAAATTTTTGCATATCCATATCCTGGTAAATCTACTAGATACCATTCGTATTTTTTCGACTTACCCGATTTGCCACTGGAAATGGTAAAATGATTAATCAGTTGAGTTTTTCCCGGTGTTGCGGAAGTTTTGGCAAGATTTTTTTGACCAGTGATTAAATTTATCAGCGACGACTTTCCTACATTACTTCTGCCAATAAAAGCATATTCAGGCCGGTCGG